>CAZXNN010000372.1:0-3654 GCA_964641915.1 uncultured Nitrospira sp.
ATCTCGTACGTATTATGGAAATCTTGGCGCTCTGTGAACGATGGAGTCCCGATGGACCGGAGATTCAGGAGTCCCCTGATAGCGGTGCGTATGATCCTGAAGGGGGAGCCACCATTGTGCTTGTGCCGTGGGGAGAGGCCAGGAAAGTTTTCCACGGGGTAAGAGCCGATGGCATTGTGTCGGAGTCGGTGATCCAAGGGAGGCAGCATGCCGTTTAATCAGGCATTGCGCTTGTCTTCCGTGTTGCTTGCCGCGGCCGCGTTTATCGGACTGGCGCTTGGGACGAATTTGCCCGAGTGGTTGCTGCTTCTCACCGGTGTGTCTCTGATCGTCGCTCTCCTTCGCGCTCTTGACGTGGATCGCCTTCGCCACGTACTTCCCCGAATACGACTGTCGACTATCGCGTGGAATGTTCTGACTGTGATGGCATTCGCCGAGTTTTGGGTGGATTTGGCATGGATATCCGCCGACCTTCTTGCTGCCGGCGTGCACTTTCTCATGATTCTGATGGTTGTCAAGCTCTTCAACTTGGATCAGCGACGAGACTACCTTCATCTCTATGCCATCAGCCTTATGGCGATTCTGGGGTCCGCCGCTTCGACGACAGATCTCTGGTACCTGCCGGTCTTTCTTGCGTACCTCCTGATGGGGATCTGGACGCTGTTGCTCTACCAGCTTACTAAGGAAGCCAATCTGGGACACCCTGTGCCGAGTTTCCCAGAGGGGTCGACGATGACATCCAGAGGAAGGCAGCAGATCACCCCTGAGTTATTCTGGCTGGCAAACGGCCTCGCTGTCGGGGCATTGTGTCTCACCGTACTGATTTTCTTTACGATCCCTCGTGTGAGTGCGGGGTTCGGTCATAAGGGGTCTGGGGAGGCTCTCCGTACCTCGGGTTTTTCCGAAACCGTTGATCTTGGTATGATTGGTCCCATTAAGCGCGATCCGGGAATTGTGATGCGGGTGGAACTTCCGGACCGAACAGGGCTGCAGTCGGACCGCTTCTATTTGCGGGGGATGGCGTATGACCGATACGATGGCAAGTCGTGGACGACTCGCCTGTCGCATCGCCGGCCGTTGGCCGAATCGCCGGCGGGAACGTTTACGGTTCGGCATACCTCCTCCCGTTCGCCCCGTCCGTTAGGCCAGCTCATTCGCCAAACGATTCTGCTCGAAGCACTCGATACGGCCGTGCTCTTTGCTGCCCCCTATCCTGAATCCGTCAGCGGACAATTTCTCGCCGTACAGTCCGACCCGACCGGTGCGATCTATCTCCCGTTTCCAACCTCGTCGCGTATCGAGTATACCGTGCAATCTCGGCCCGCTGCGGTTGCGTCAGCCGATCTTCAATTTCAGCCCGCTTTGTACACCGAGGTATTCTCACAACATTTCCTGCAACTTCCTGAATCCTCCGAACGCGTTGGGGCATTGGCCAGGGAGATCACGCAATCCAAAACCAGTGCCTATGAGAAGGCGCAAGCTATTGAGGCGTATCTCTCTAGAAATTATCGATATAGTCTCGACATTGCTTCTGGTATGCAAAGGCGTCCGCTCGAGGAGTTTCTGTTTGAGCGGAAAACCGGGTACTGCGAACATTATGCGACGGCGATGGTTGTGCTGCTGAGAAATGTAGGCGTTCCCGCACGGTTAGTCACAGGATTTCTTGCGACTGAGTGGAACGAGTACGGCAACTACTATCTGGTACGGCAGAGGGATGCTCATGCGTGGGTAGAGGTTCATTTACCAAGCTCCGGTTGGGTGACGATGGATCCGACTCCGGCCGTCAGTGAGCCAGCCGGAGATTCACAGTGGTTTGCCGCGAGCCGAGTGATCGATACCCTCCGCCTGCGGTGGAACCGGTTCTTTGTGCAGTACAACGCGGCCGACCAGTTGGCGGTGATGCGGGGGCTTAAGGAAGGGACGACGGTGGTTCGTGATCGAGCTTGGAGCTCGGTGTCTTCTATATTGGCGCCGGCTGGTGATTTTGCGGGCAAGCTTCTTAGTCGTGTCGTCGAAGGAAATGTGCGCCTTATGGTAGGATTTCTGAGCTTTGTCGGGCTCGGCCTAGGCTTGGTGATATGGCTGGTGCAGCGAAAACCATGGAGCCGGTGGAACTCTTCCAATTCCAGTCATGGCCAGCATGCCGTCATTACGCAGATCTATCGTAACGTCCTAAAGCAGAGTGCCCGCCACGGCATCATTAAGCCCGAACAGGCTACTCCGAGAGAGTTCTTGCTGGTTGTGAAGAATCAGTGGGCGGCGGCGGCGGAGTTTGTCTCGACGATTACCGAGTTGTATTGCCGAAGGCGATTTGGGAGGATGATGTTGACTCAACAAGAAATCGACTTGGCCTATCACAGTTTACGGCAACTGACTCTCCTCGATCCTCCATCCAGATAGCAGCCTGGCGTACCCTGCATTCGATTTCATGCACGGGTGAAGGGCGCCAAGAATGAATCCAGTTCCACATTTCCTCCGGTCAGAATCACTCCAATGCGCCGGCCGACAAGCGCCGGTTCTCGCCGCAGCAGAGGGGCTAACGCCACAGCGCTGGAAGGCTCTATATCTAGCTTGAGGGTTTCATGTGAGAATCGCATTGCGCTCAAGATCTCATTTTCAGGAACCAGAAACACATTCGTAAGATGCCGGCGGAGGATCGGCAGTGTCCGACTGCCAAGACTCGTCCGAAGACCGTCCGCCACCGTGCTGGGCTTGGTCATTGGAACAACCCTGTTTTGACGAATTGATTCAATGACATCTGCCGCTCCGAGCGGCTCGCAGGCGTATAGCAATAAGCGAGGATTGAGATGGTGGGCTGCTATACAAAGGCCTGATAAGAGCCCTCCTCCCCCGACCGGTCCCAGTACGACATCCAGATTGCTGACCTGTTGTAGCAACTCCAGCATGATGGTTCCTTGGCCTGCAATCACCTGAGGATCATTGAAGGCATGGATCTGCCGGGCCTTCCGCTGCGAAATCGTCTCATGAAGAATCTGCTCTGCGGCTGCACGATCTTCGACCGCGATCACGTGAGCGCCATGCTGAGCGATGGCCTGCTGCTTTCTCGGTACATAAGGTTTCGGGACAATTACGTATGCGGAAAGGCTGAGTAGCGAAGCTGCTAGGGCAAGGCCTTGGCCATGGTTTCCCGAGGAAATAGTAGCCACTGTCCGGTCAAGGCCCGTTGCTGCTACTTCCGACGTTGCGTAGTAGGCTCCGCGAAACTTGAAAGATCCTGTCCGTTGAGCCGTCTCGCATTTTAGAAAGACGGTAGCGGATGCCAAGGCATCAAGTTCTACATTTGTCTTGACCGGTGTGATGAGAGAAACGTTGTGGAGCGTTTCCCTTGCTTGCAGGATATCTTCGAAAGAGACCTCAACACCCATAGGCCTTACCAGCAGAATGATCACATGGGCGAAAGAGCCGATCTCAATAGGGAGGGTGGAAGAATTTCCAGAACTATATGGAGCGGGAAAAGGGATTTGAACCCTCGACCCTCGCCTTGGCAAGGCGATGCTCTACCACTGAGCTATTCCCGCTCTCAAGAGGACAAAAGAAGAGGGGGGATTCTACTGAGACGGGCATGTACTGTCAAGCAGCCGCATTATTCTCCGTAAATATCCGACAGTCGGTCCTCCTGTGCTGATGGCGCCG
>CAZXNN010000373.1:0-3622 GCA_964641915.1 uncultured Nitrospira sp.
ATATTCGTCCATGGGCGCGTGCTGACAGGTTAAGCCTCGCCATCGCCTGTTCCAATAACTCCTGAGGTCCGGTGGCGAGCCCACAATACCGCTTCACGAGTCTGGGCTTCAACTGGGCATTCGTGTAGATGCCGTCGCCACGATATCGCACCTGCTGCCGCCCGCGTGCGGCCAGCACGCGCGCGCGAATTGCTGCAGAGCTTTCGGTCGGAGGCTGTTCATGGCGCAACTCACGAATCGGCACCGGCGGCACTTCCAAGTGCAGATCTAGCCGGTCGAGCAAGGGGCCGGAGAGTTTGGCGCGATAACGGCGGATTTGCGGCACAGTACAGACACAAGGCCGCGACTGGTCACCATAATATCCACAGGGACAGGGATTCATGGCCGCGATCAGCATGAAGCGGGCCGGATACCGTATCGTTCCGCTGGCCCTCGTGAGTGTCACATGACCGTCTTCGAGCGGTTGCCGCAATCCTTCCAACACGGGACGCTTGAACTCCGGCGACTCATCCAGAAAGAGCACGCCGTTATGCGCGAGCGACACCTCGCCTGGTTTCGGAACGGCCCCACCGCCGACTAAGCCGGCATCGGAAATACTGTGATGCGGGGCTCGAAATGGTCGCACCATCAGCAAGGGACGATCCGGCGGCAGCTGTCCGGCCACACTATGAACTCTGGTCGTTTCAATCGCTTCGTCCAGCTCCATGATCGGGAGAATCGATGGGAGACGCCGCGCCAGCATCGTCTTTCCTGATCCCGGCGGCCCCACCATCAGGAGGTTGTGGCCGCCGGCCGCAGCGACTTCCAGCGCCCGTTTCGCATGATCCTGCCCGCGTACGTCGGCATAATCTTCATCATCCGCGGGCCGTAAGGACTCGAGATGGTTCAGGTTCGACATGCAGGCTTTGAGAGCCTGGCTCCCTTTCAGGAACTCGACGGCTTCCGGCAACGTATGGACTGGATAGGCGTTCACTCCTTCAACAAGCGCCGCTTCGGTTCCATTCGCGGCAGGCAGCAGAAGATCATAGCCTTTGCGGCAGGCCAGTCCGAACGACAACGCTCCGGTGATGGGTTTGATGCGGCCGTCGAGCGAGAGCTCGCCCAACAACACTCGCCGGTCCAGTGCCTCCGGCGGAATCACCTCTTCCGCAACGAGAATCCCAATGGCAATGGCCAAATCGAGGCCGGAGCCTTCTTTCTTGATGCCTGCGGGGGCAAGATTGACGGTGATGCGTTTGGCAGGAAAATGAAAACCCGTGTTCTTCAAAGCGGCGCGGACACGATCACGGCTTTCGCGCACCGTCGCATCTGGCAATCCGACCACGGAGAATTGAGGAAGCCCTCCGGAAATGTCGACTTCGACGTCGACAAGATGAGCATCCAGCCCCACGAGTGCAGCACTCGCGACCTTGGCCAGCATGGAACGTCACACCTTTCTGTGCCCGAAGGAACGCGAGATTATAGAAACTCCTCAATGGTGTTGCAAGCGAATGATCGGACTTGCATCGCAGCCGGTAGCTGCCCTCCCCTCAAGCCTGTATAATGCCCGGCATGCTTCTCACTCTTCGATGCCTCTCGCCCGTACCGCGACCCTCCACATCCATCACAAAGCTATTCTTTGTCTCCCTCGTGCTTGGCGGACTCGTCGCGATTGTTGAAGCCGCGCCCGCAGCGGCAGATCCGGCCCCGAATCCGATGTTGACCCAAACCGCACGATCCGCTAAAACCGCCTCGCCTCATATCGGTTCAGCGATGGCCGTGCTCGCCACGTTGCAGGATGCAGACGTCTTGCCGCCCGAAGGCACTCCTGAAGCGAACCACATCATCCGATTCGTGATTCAGTTTCAGTCGGTCTTCACAAAAAGCGACGACCCCGCGGTCCAAGAGTTTGTTCGACAAGCTTTGGCGCAGAAGCATGGCGACCAGGCTGCGGACATCGTCAAAAACCTCCGTCTATCCGGATGGACAGCGGACGTTCTGGAGCGACTCTCTGATGAAGAAGCGCGACACTCGTCTGAACACTTGCACACACTCGCTCAAGGGTTCGCCCCGTTCAATCTGACGGTCGAGGAGTTTCACCGGTTCATGCAGCTGGTGAGGGACGCCCGGCAGGTCTTTCGCACACGCGGGCTCGAGTTTCAGCACATATTTTCATCACGCAGAAAGGAGATGCCTGGAGCTGGATCAAGTTAGTATCCGAAGAAGTGTTGGGGATGAGTTCATGCAGCACACGAAGGAGGAAGTCATGGCAACACGCGCGTACATCCTGATTAAGGTCAAAGCCGGCAAGACTAAAGACGTCGTCCAGGCACTCAAAAAGATTACCGGAGTTGAACAGGCCCATTCCTGCTTCGGTCGCCCGGATATTTTCGTCTTCATCAGCGTCCAAGATGAGCGAACCCTGTCCGACGTCGTCATCACAAAGGTGCATGCCATTGAAGGAGTCGAGGAAACCGATACCCATATCGTGGCGGACGCCTAAGCAGCGCGCGAAGAGCGAGACTGGCGGGACGGGTGAGACAGGCACGCTACGAACGATGGACCTTATGCCCGTAGGGGAAGCGTCATAGTTGCGCCATCCGTCTCGGCGGACCGATAGCAGGCTTCAGCGATCTCGACAGCACGGCAGCCGTCTTCCCCGGTAATTAGCATGGGAGCCTGTTGCTGCAGCGCGCGTAAAAACTCCCGCAGCGTGGTGAGGACGGTCTGACTCGATGCAGTCGACCACGCTTCGCTGCGGGAGGCGCTGTCCGTATACCGAATATGCCGGTTCGTCCAATCGGCTAGAAGGCGGCCTTCTGAGCCGATCCATTCGGCCCGCCCTACCCGCCCAGCCTCCACACGCGCGACATCGATACTGCACGGCATCCCGCTTTTCGTTCGGAGCTGGGCCTTCGCGAATGTCTCCGGGTGACCTGGCGGCATGTGATCCAAAACACATTGCACCGTTTCAATTTCCTCCCCGGTGAGCACGCGAACCAGATCCAGCAGATGCACGCCGAACTCCAGGAGCGCTCCACGCCGGCCGTAGCCATCGGCATGGTCCGCGCTCTGTCGCTTCGTCTCAATGTGACTCGTCATGATGAGATGCTGGGACCTGCCGATCCGTGAGCGAGACGCGAGCAACGATTGAATCGTCGCATCGAATCGGAGGGTGTGAGCCGTCATCAACGGCACCCCGGCTCGTGCAGCTGCCTCAACCATCACGTAGGCATCACGGCAATTCGTTGCCAGAGGCTTTTCGATGAGCACCGGCTTCCGCGCAGAAACAGCGGCAAGACACAAATCTTTATGGAGGGCCGGCGGAACGACGAGAATGACCGCATCGACCAGGGGATCCGCGATCAGCTCTTCAGGCCGCCCATATATTCTGACGGCCTCGCTCCCCGGAACGTCCAGCGCCTGCTCCGGGTGTTGCCGACAGACCGCGCGCAATCGGGCATCGGGAATGTCTTGAATCAGATGGCGGGCATAGCGAATCCCATGGCGCCCTGCGCCTATGAGCCCTAGGCCGATTTCTGACGATACCGCCATACGAACTCTCCTTGGTCAGCACTGTAGACAGGACGCACCCGCCGGTCAATCATTCGTGTTACTCCACTCCGTTGACATTCCCGCAAAC
>CAZXNN010000374.1:0-3615 GCA_964641915.1 uncultured Nitrospira sp.
ACCAGTTCGGGCACGTCGGGATTCTTTTTCTGGGGCATCATGCTGCTGCCGGTACAGAATCCGTCCGGCAGATCGACAAAATGAAATTCCTGCGTGGCCCAGATAATGAGTTCTTCGCTCATGCGCGACAAATGCATCATGACGACCGCGAGCGCCGCCGCCACTTCGATCATGAAGTCCCGGTCGGACACCGCATCGAGACTATTTTGTGTGACCGCGGGAAAGTCCAACAATTCCGCGGTATAGAGCCGGTCCACCGGGTAATTCGATCCCGCCAGCGCCCCGGAACCCAGCGGCATCACGTTGACACGCGTCCGGGCGTCCGCCAGACGCGCGTTGTCGCGCAGAAACATTTCCACGTACGCGAGAAGATGATGCGCCAATAAGACCGGTTGCGCGCGCTGCAGATGCGTGTAGCCCGGCATCGGCACATCGAGATGTTCCGTTGCCTGTGTCACCAGCACCCGTTGAAATTCCGTGAGCCGTCCGATCAGAACCGTGAGCTGATCGCGCACATAGAGCCGCACATCGAGCGCCACTTGATCGTTCCGGCTGCGGCCCGTATGCAATTTTCCGCCGACCGGGCCGATCAATTCGGTCAATCGGCGCTCGATCGCCATATGAATATCTTCGTCTTCCGGCAGAAACCTGAATCGCTCCCGCTCCAGTTCATGCTGCACCAACTGCAAGCCTCGCACGATCGTTGCGGTCTCGCGGCGGCTGAGCACACCGGCCTTGGCCAGCGTCTGGCAATGGGCGATGCTGCCGCGGATATCGTGCGCGTACAGCCGCTTATCCACCGCAATGGATCGGGTGAAGGCTTCCACTAACCGGTCGGTGGGCTCACGAAAGCGCCCTGCCCAGGCCTTGGGCGACGTTCCGCGAGCGGCGCTGCTGCGTTTCCTAACGGCCATCAGGAGCGTGCTTTCCGCCGTTGTGCCCGGATTTTCAATCGCAACGCGTTCAGCCTGATGAAGCCCTCGGCATCTTTCTGGTTATACACATCGTCCTCTTCAAACGTCGCAATATCCAGCCGGTAGAGCGAATTCTTCGACTTCCGGCCGGCGAGGGTGCAACTGCCCTTATAGAGTTTTACGCGGGCCGTCCCCGAGACATCTTTTTGCGCTTCGTCGATAGCCACCTGCATCATTTCCCGTTCCGGGCTGAACCAGTACCCGTTGTAAATCAGATCGGCGAACCGCGGAATCAGGCTGTCACGGAAGTGTAGAACCTCCCGATCCATCGTGAGCGATTCGAGTCCGCGATGCGCGACGTGCAGGATCGTCCCGCCGGGCGTTTCGTACACACCGCGGGACTTCATCCCGACATAGCGATTCTCAACCAGATCGACCCGGCCGACCCCATGCGCCCCGCCCAGCTTGTTGAGATGCGCCAGTAGCTTGGCCGGGCTCATCTTCTTGCCGTCGACCGCAACCGGGTTCCCCTGCTCATACTCGATTTCGACTTCCAGCGGCTTGTTAGGCGCCTTCTCGGGAGACACCGTCATTTGGAAAATTTCATCCGGCGGTGACTTCCAGGGATCCTCGAGGATGCCGCCCTCGTAGCTCACGTGAAAGAGATTCAGATCCATGCTGTAGGGCTTGGCTTTCGTCGCCGTCACGGGAATGCCGTGCCGGTCCGCGTACTCGATACATTCGCGTCGTGATCGCAGCGTCCACTCGCGCCAGGGCGCGATGATCTTCAGACCGGGAGCCAGCGCCATATAGGTCAGCTCGAACCGGACCTGATCGTTGCCCTTTCCGGTGGCGCCGTGGGACACGGCCTCGGCACCTTCCTGGAGCGCAATTTCGGCCTGTCGGCGAGCAATGAGCGGCCGCGCAATGGATGTGCCCAGGAGATAGCAGCCTTCGTACATCGCGTTGCCGCGTAACATCGGGAACACATAGTCCTTTACGAAGGTCTCACGCAGATCCTCGACATAGACTTTCTTCACGCCGAGCTTTTTGGCTTTCGCCTTGATCGCCTGCAGATCTTCGCCCTGACCGAGATCGGCGCAAAAAGCGATGATTTCCGCATGATAGGTTTCCTGCAGCCATTTGAGGATGACCGACGTGTCGAGTCCCCCGGAATAGGCCAGCACCACTTTCTTAATGGGTTTTGGTTTCATGATGAACGCTTATGCCCTGCCTTTCTTCTGAGTCAGCAACTGAACCAAGATCGCTTTCTGCATGTGCAGCCGGTTTTCCGCTTGATCGATCACGACGGACTGCGGCCCGTCGAGCACGTCGGCGGTAATTTCTTCTCCGCGATGCGCCGGCAGACAATGCATGACGATGGCACAGGACTTCGCCTTCTGCAGCAATCGCCCGTTCAACTGATAAGGCGCCAGCGTCCGTAAACGGCGCGCCTGCTCCCGTTCACGCCCCATGCTGATCCACACATCGGTGTACAGCACATCGGCATCTTTCACGGCAATCTGCGGATCGATTCCCACTTCGATATCTGATCCGTTGCGCGCCGCTTCCTGCCGCGCCCGATCTACCACATGCTGATCCGGCTGATACCCGACCGGACAGCCCAAGGCAATATGCATCCCCACCTTGGCGGCCGCTTCGATCAACGAATTGGCCACATTATTTCCGTCGCCGATATAGGCAAGTTTCAGCCCTTTGAGGCGCCCCTTCTTCTCCTTGATCGTCATCAGGTCCGACAGAGCTTGGCAGGGATGGCTCAGGTCGGTCAATCCGTTGATCACCGGCATGGTGGCTTCTTCCGCCCACTCCTGCACGATGCCGTGATCGTAGGTGCGTATGACGATCCCGTCGAGATAGCGGGACAACACGCGCGCGGTATCCGCCACACTCTCGCCCCGCGACAGCTGAATATCCGCGATGGGCAATACCATCGCATGGCCGCCCAACTGATTCATGCCGGCTTCAAACGACACTCTGGTCCTTGTCGACGGCTTCTGGAAGAGCAGCCCGAGCGTCTTTCCTTCCAACAGGGAATGCGAAGCTCCCCGCCGCAGCTTGGTCTTCAGCGCCGTCGCCAATCGCAGCAAGGCATCGATCTGGGGACGAGGCATGGTCGCCACATCCAGCAAATCTTTCGCAAACGCTGCTGCCCGCTTTTTCGATGCTCGTGATGTCGCCATCTCAGTGATGCTGATCCTTTTCCGCAATCGTCCGCTGGTTGAAGATCGACGACAATGTTTCCAAGACGCGATCAATGTCCGCTTGGGTAATGATGAGCGGCGGCACGAAGCGCAGCACCCGCTCGCTGGTGGCATTCACCAGCACACCGCGGGTTAAACAATCCGCGACAACCGCCTTCGCATCGATCTCCACTTCCAAGCCCTGCAATAAACCAAGCCCCCGAACATCCCGCACTGCATGGTGGCGGTCTTTGAAGTCGGCCAGCCCTTTGGCCAGATAGTCTCCCATGCGACGGGCCTGCTCAAGTACGCGACCCTCGATCAAGATCCGACAGACTGCGAGCCCTGCAGCACAGGCTAACGGATTGCCGCCGAACGTCGACGCATGCGAGCCAGCCGTAAAGACCGCCGCGACCGCCTCTTTGGCCAAACAAGCCCCGATCGGCATCCCGCCGCCGAGCCCCTTGGCCAGCGTCATGATGTCAGGCTCCACGCCCAGC
>CAZXNN010000375.1:0-3604 GCA_964641915.1 uncultured Nitrospira sp.
TTGTGGTCCTCACCCTGGTCGCCGACAGTGCCCTACGGTTCAATTTGGCGCCGGCCCAGCAAGGCCAAAACTTGCCTCGAAACGGCGATACGAACTGCGACGGAAAGATCGACATCACCGACCCCATCATTGTCCTCAATTGGCTTTTCGGTGATGGGCCGGAACCGTGCGCAAGCGCGCAGACGGATACGTGCTGTGCGGATCTCCGGGACGAGGTTGCTGTGCTCCGTAAAACCGTCGAGGGACTTGCCTCCCGACTCCCTCGTCCAGACGACATTCTGACCGTTCGAGGCACGGTTCCCTTCACCGAGGGAGTTCAGCCAATGCTGCACGTCCCCCAGGGTAAGCGCCTTGTCATCACATCTTTCAAAAGGGACTTGCAGGGATCCGAGGGGCAACTGGTCAGCATTCTAAATGGGAATGCGACCCCGGTAACCACTGGCCTGGATGATGACGCAGGCCAAACTTGGTCTTCGGGGGTTGCACTTCCCCCGGGCTCGGATCCTGGCATGTCATTTTCGGGAACGCAATTCCGTCCAGTCGGGTTCTACCTCAACGGTTACTTCGTGGACGAATGACTTACTATCGCAGGCCGGATCTGGGACACGAGTTCGCCAGGGGGCTGCTGGCGAAATTGATTTCAGGGCTGAATCGAACCTCGCTTGATGCCGAGATGCGAATCAAGGCAGAGTCACTCGCCAGGCTTCTTCCGTCGAGTTACGGGATTCGCGCGAGAAATAACACCATGCAGCTGAACCCTGTGTTCAACCCCAGGCTGGGCAGAATTTGGCCGCTTGCGAGCGTAAAGAGGCGCGGGTAGGTTGGACTGAGGTGTGGTGCGCGGCCAAGCGTCTTGCCGGCCACGCCGCTCAACTCGCGATTGCAATGCGGTAACCTCCGAGCAACTTTTCACCAACCTCTCCTTTCGTGCGGACATCAGTCCATTTGCAAATGACAGGCTCGGATTCACTGAAAGAAATCGAACAACTGTTACTCACGTATCCGGGAATGGAATCTGCAGTGGTGCTCCGCGTTGTTGCCAAACAAGAAGTACGAATTCGTTTTCGTTGCAGCGATGCCGTGTCAATTCGATCCATCGCCTCATCCTCAGTATGGGCAAACGTCTTGATAACCTTGGGTGACCCAAACATCTCCGTTGGTGCCGAACCACGCGGCGTTCGAGAGCTACCATACGATATTGAGATTCCGGATACAGAAACTTCCTGTCCAACTCACGTCGAGCGCTTTGGTGTGTTCATTTCTGCCAACCTTGCCGATCGTGGCTTGATTTCCGAAGACAGACTCGAGCACCTTCATTCTCGCTGGAATGCGCAGCTCGCCAACAGACAGCGAAAACCACCAACCGCATAGCAATCCCTTCCACCCGGGCGACGGAACGCGCGGGTTCTGGAAATTGATCGAACGCAGCCGGGCTCAAATCCCGTGTTCAAGGAGCCCGCCCGCCACGTTCCCTCTTCGCTCGAGGAAAGTCGTCCCTCCCGCCATGATTGCAGCGGTCAGCGTGATGGCAATGGCCAAGGCGTCGGTTCAGACAGGAAAGCCTCCTATCTGGGGGGCGCCTCGCGTTCTTCGATTAATGGTCGAACATCAATCATGGTTTGAACCTGACCGTCCTGTAGATGGCGACAAGCGTCGGTTGCTCCGCGCGATCCGGCGTTGCGCCATGGAATGTCAGGTGAAGGCCTGGCCTGACGTTTCTCCAAGTAGCGGCAACCCAGAAGGACGACTCTTCCGAGGATTGGTCACTACCGTCCTTCCAACCTGCAACGATTTTCATAGAATGCTCTGAGGCTGTTTCGGTCCATTCACAGCGAGACGATGGAAATCCGACATCGTCCAGCGATGCTGAGTATGCCCCGTAATCGCAGGACAACTCACGGAGAGGTCCTGCGCTCCAGTGCTCCACTTGTGAATCTGTGCCTTGCGAAGGTATCGGCGTGTAGGCAGGCGGAAGCCGAAGGCTGAAACCGCCACAATCAACTTGCTGCCAAGCTGCGGAATCGAGCCTCTCTGCAAGCCACCGAAGGGCAATTGTTCTGCTTGCCGCATCTCCGCTTTCGAGACACCACCCGTACCAGATTCGTTGAAGATAGACCCTTCCCGCGATTCCCGCTCCGGCCAGCACCACGATACCCAAGACTGTTGTGGATAGCGCGAAGACCTTGCCTCTGCGATTCATGCTGGTCATCCTACGCGCTGGCTCGGCGGATGCGAAGCGCCGTGCGCGGCCCGTGATGCGTCGAGACAACCCATGGTCAGCGCCGAACATGACCGTTCCTCAGAGACGTCCGGACGTGTACGATGATCGGCGTTGTCGGGAGCGGCTTGGCTCCGCAGATTCGCAGGTCATCCTAGTCACAAGAGGGTTTCATCGTGAAAAAGCTCTTTGCAGGCGTGCTGGTCGGCTTCGTCCTTGGTGTCGCTTTCCTTGGTTCCGTGCTCTACGTGGGCGCCGTAAGCCCGCCGACGGCGACAAAGAACGGTGACACGAACGGTGATGGAAGTATCGACATCTCGGATGCCGTACACTTGCTGAGTTTCCTCTTCACCGGTGGAGCGGAGATTGCACAGATAGAGTGCCCTCCCACCCCGACGAGAAATGGACTCGTGGCGACTGGACAGAGCCAATGCCTCGGCGAAGCAGGCCTGGTCGACTGCAGCATTCCGAAAGCGCGCGGACAAGATGGTGGATCTCAGCTCGGGTGCAAGCTCGAAGGTCGTTTCACTGAGAACCAGGACGGAACAGTATCTGACTCCTGCACCGGCTTACAGTGGACAAAAGGATATGTGGATGTCGATCAGGATGGAGAAATCATTCCTGACAAGGATGGCCTTACCTGGCTTCAGGCATGTCAGTTTGCAGTCGACATGTCACTCGGAGGGTATGATGACTGGCGGTTGCCAAATATCTCTGAGGTGCTTTCCATAATCAATTTTAGCGAAGTAGGAAACAACTTCGGTTCGTCCCTTGCTCGCCCTTATTCGGCCTTCTCTTTTCCGGGGACTTGGACTTCGAACCACAACGGCGGAAGTGGGCTTGCTCTCGGTGACCTCAGTCATTCTGATGTCGCTTGTAATTGCTGTCTATTGCGCCGTACGCGCATGAGCGACAAAATGCTGTTTGCCATCGTTCGTGGGCCTTTCAACGCACCCTGAGTGTCAGGGTAAACTGTGCCTCAGGATTCGCCGCGCCAAGCTGACCGCCACTGCCCAGAAACCATTGGCTCACCCGCCGTACTTGGACCATTCCACGCAGCCGATGGTCAAGCGGGCTCGGGACGATACCTGCCCCCGATCCTACGCACCGGGGAGAGGAATACGAAGTGCCGTCCGCGACCGTTGACGCGTCAGGACACGATCGCCTCGTGCAGTCACGTCGCCAGCTCAGGGCCTTGCCAACGTGCGCACGCTGGATACGATCCTTTTCGTTAGGCGTGCGTTGCGCATCATGATTTTTGGACAACCATCAGACTTCGCAATTGAGACGTATCACGAGCCATCGGGTCCGCAATGGGCTGGTTTTGGTCGCATAGCTCTCGACATTCACGGCGTCCGGATCGGAAACATCCGCGAGAATCACTGT
>CAZXNN010000376.1:0-3602 GCA_964641915.1 uncultured Nitrospira sp.
GATGCCTGCCCCCTCTTGTCGTATCGGTCAGGGACTATCTCAACTATAGGCCTGCGTCCCGGCGCAAGGCCTTGGCTTTGTCGGTCTTTTCCCAGGTGAACTCCGGTTCATTGCGGCCGAAGTGGCCATAGGCCGCGGTCTTGCGGAAGATCGGCCGGCGGAGCTTGAGATGATCGATGATGCCGCGCGGGGTCAGAGGGAAATGCTTCCTCACGAGCTTGTCGAGATTCTCGACGGCCATCTTCTCAGTGCCTTTGGTATCGACCAACACTGAAACCGGATCGGCCACGCCGATCGCGTACGCCAGCTGGACTTCGCACTTGTCGGCAAGCCCGGCCGCGACGATGTTCTTGGCGATGTAGCGGGCCATGTACGAGGCCGAGCGGTCCACCTTTGTCGGATCCTTGCCGGAGAAGGCGCCGCCTCCGTGGCTGCCGTGGCCGCCGTAGGTATCGACGATGATCTTGCGGCCGGTAAGACCAGTATCACCCATCGGGCCACCGACTACGAAACGGCCGGTCGGGTTGATGTGGTGCTTCACGCTGGTCGGGTTGTAGAGCCCCTTCGGCATAACGGGCTTAATGACCTTTTCCATGATGTCGCGTTCGATCTGCTTATTGGTGACGTCGGGGCTATGCTGCGTAGATACGACGATCGTATCGATGCGCACGGGTTTCCCATTCTTGTATTCGACGGTCACCTGGGATTTGCCGTCGGGGCGCACCCAGTTGAGAATTTTCTTCTTGCGCACTTCGGCGAGGCGCTTGGTGAGGCGATGAGCCAGGACGATCGGCATCGGCATCAACTCGGTGGTTTCGTTGGTGGCGTAGCCGAACATCAATCCCTGGTCACCCGCGCCTCCGGAGTCCACACCCATGGCGATATCGCCGGACTGCTGGTGGATGGCTGTCAGGACCGAACAGGTGTGGGAGTCGAATCCCCAGGAAGCATCGTTATAGCCGACATCCCTAATCACCTCTCTGATGATATCGGGAATTTCCACATAGGCCTTGGTCGAGATTTCACCGGCGACAAAGGCGATGCCGGTCGTGAGGATCGTCTCGCAGGCGACGCGCGAATATTTGTCCTGGGCAAGGATTGCATCAAGGATTCCGTCGGAAATCTGGTCAGCAATCTTATCGGGATGCCCTTCGGTGACTGATTCAGAAGTAAATAGGTAATTGTTTCTCATGAACCCCCTCTAGTTTCTGGTTGTCGAAAACCGTCTGTGTGGTGTCTGGCCAGGTGAGCTCTGTGCCCGCGACGGGTTCGTTTCTGTAGAATTGGCTGAATCTTAACGGACTAAGGTGCTTTTGTCTATTTATTCGATAGTAGGGGCACGCTTTCCTGGGCGGGCTGGCGTTGCTTGACACTCGGCAAAATCCACTTGTAAGATGACAAAATTTTCGCGCACTTAGAGTCGCTTTTGGCAATCCAAATCTTCGGCCTGGACGTAGACTCAGCGGAGATGCCGAGAGAATCGGCAACAGATCGTTTGGGGGGTCATCCAAAATTCTCCGTACGAGTGAGTATTGCCCGGGCCGAAGACGAATATAGAGCTGCATGAATAGCCAACCTGACGCCCTCCCCAAAGAGCCCTCAATCCGTCCGTCGACTCCCGGGCTCGGCTGGGATGAGTTTTCTCGTGAACTGGTCGAGTTCTTTGCGTCGGTCAAGCTCGCGATTTTTCTGTTCTTGTTTATTGCGATTACCGCGACGATCGGGACGGTGATCCAGCAAGGTGAACGGGCAGAGGTCTATGTTCAGGAGTACGGGGAGAGTGCTTACCGGTGGTTTCTTCGGCTGGGGTTTACGGATGTCTATCACACCTGGTGGTTCACGAGTCTGCTCGGCCTGCTCTGCGTCAATTCGCTGACCTGTTTTTATAAGCGGTTCCCTTCCGTTTGGCGCTCCATGAAGCAGGACAAGGTGGGCGTCACGATGGCGTTCATCAAGAACATGAAGCAGCAGGCGGAGATTCCCCTCGATAACACCAAAGAAGCGGTGGCCCAGCAGATGGTGCATCATTTTGTGACGAAGGGGTACCGGGTTCTCGCGAAAAATGAGCCGGGAGAAGTGACGGTCTACGCCACCAAAGGGGTAATGGGACGTGTCGGTGCCCACATGGCCCATTTGAGCGCGACCGTCATTATCTTCGGCGGGTTGCTCGGGACTTACTATGGGTTCCAGGAGTTCGGCGTGTGCCTGGAAGGCCAGACCTATCATATCCCTCGAGGCAACTTCGACTTGAAGGTCGATAAATTCTGGATCGACTATCACGAGAACGGGTCGGTCAAATCGTACAACAGCACTTTAACTGTGGTGGACGGCGGGCAGTCGGTGGTGACGAAGACGATTTCGGTGAACGATCCGCTGGTCTACAAAGGGATCTGGTTTTATCAATCCAGCTATGGCGACGCGTGGGACCAGGTCGAAGTCGCGCGGATCAACATTAAGGATAAAGAGACGGACAAGGTGTTGAAGACGGTTGATCTCGAATGGCAGAAAGAACAGGCACTCCCGGATCTCAATGTGAAACTGTCGATCACGGACTTTGTCGCGGATTTCGCTTTCAACTCCACGGAGAAGAAGGTCTACTCGAAGACCATCGAGCACGCCAATCCTGCTGTGAAGCTGGTGCTCAATGAACGGGATTCCGTGCAGGCCACGCCGTGGCTCTTTCAACAATTTCCCGACCTCTTCAATATCAAAGACTCCAAGTACCAATTCGAATTGGTCGGGTACAAGCCGAGGAAGTTCACTGGGCTCCAAATCGCGAAGAATCCGGGGATCAATATTGTGTGGACCGGCTGTACCATGATCGTCGTGGGGATTACCCTCTCGTCGTTTATCTTCCATCGCCGCCTATGGGCCAAGATTGTGCCGGGGCAGACGGGGGTCACCGTCCATCTCGGCGGCACGACTCACAAGAGCCAGATCGATTTTCAAAAGGAATTTCGTAAGCTGACAGAAAAGATCCAGACTTTTAAGGCCTAAGCCGGTAGCGACCGGCTCTTTCCTTGGGTATGATGCAGCAGCGCACGTCTCTGCGCAGTCGATAGACGGAGGACATGATGATGAAATCGTTGTTTCTGTTCGATATGACGTTCTGGCTCTATCTGGCCGCTCTGGTGCTCTACATCGGCTATTTGTTTGCGCGCCGCCCGACGATGACGCTCGCTCCGGCAGGACATCTTCCGGAGAGTTTCGAGGAGCGCGACGGCGTTTGGGCGACGCAGCTCGGTCAGGTTGCGACATTGGTCACAGTGTTCGGATGGATATTGAACACAGGCGCGCTCTTCACCCGGGCCTTCGAGCGGATGCAGCATTCCGGCACCTTTGCGCCCTGGTCGAATCAATTCGAGGCGATGGCCTATGTGTCCTGGGCGATTATTCTCGGCTACGTCCTGCTGGAGATGCGGTACAAGATTAAGGCGATCGGCGCCTTCGTCGTCGGGATCGGCTTCATCGCGATGGGTGCGGCCTCGTTACTGCCCTATCGCTACCAGACGGCCGAGCCGCTGGTCCCGGCGCTCAACAGCTATTGGATTTACATCCATGTGTCCGTGACGCTGACGAGCTATGCCGCATTTGCGACAGCG
>CAZXNN010000377.1:0-3585 GCA_964641915.1 uncultured Nitrospira sp.
GAACTCCCTCGGAACTGAAGTAGACTTCCCGCACATCGCGAGGAAATCCGACCATCGTGATGATGACAGTCGATCGTTCGGTGACCGCCCGCGGACTTTCTGCCCAGGCGGCGCCGCGATCGAGGAGCGGTTGCGCTTTAGCCTTTGTGCGGGAAAAGACCGTAACGGCATATCTGGCCTGCAAAAGATGCCCGCACATGGACGCACCCATCACGCCGGTGCCGATCCATCCGATATGACTGCGATCAGGAGCAATCTGCTGCATAGAGAGGAGAATCGAACCGTTAGAACCCGCTCCCACCGCCGCCGCCGAATCCCCCGCCTGAGGATCCGCCAGACGAGCCGCTGCTGAATCCGGATCCGCCGGAGCTGCGCGGCGCAGAGGTCATAGTCGTGGCGGCGACTGCAGACAGTTGCGACAAGTTGCCGGTCAGGTTGCGCGGTCGGAAATCAGCAAAGTCGGATCCTTGATACCAGGTAGGCGGCTGCGTGTAAATGCCGTCGAAGGCGTTCGTCCAATTCTTTTCCACACCCAACGCCATCGCGAACGGGAGGAATTTCTCGAACATCTCAGGCGTTTTGACAAGACGTTCAAAGCGATCGGATTCGACCCGGGTCAAAAACTCTTCGAAGCCCAGCACTTTTTCCAACGCTCTGGTGCCGCGGATTGTCCGGGCGGGCATAATTCGGCCGAATCCGACGATGATGAGCCCCGACAGCAGACTCGCAGCGGCTCCGGTTTGAAAGGCCAGGCCGATTCGTTCACTCAACCAAGCGCTGCCGAATACGGCGGCGATGCCGACGACGATTCCGCCGATAGTGTACGCCTGCTTTACCCGATCGGGCCGGCGTGCGTAGTATCCGCGGGTAACGAGCTGGTTGAACAGTGAGGACCGGATGCCGTCCAGGCGCGTGTAAAAGCGATTGGCCAGGTCGGACAACGCCACCGTGTCTGCGTGGTCGTCGGAGAGCAGCCCGGTCGGAAAGATCCCTCTCAGAATCGAGGCTTCGTGGCCTTTCAATCCCTCCCAGACGGAGGAGGGTTGGAGGCGATGCAAATAGTAGCCGGTGCTTGACCACAAGCCGAGGAGCTTGGGCTCTTGCCGCTCTTCAATCCGTACATAGCCCCGAACGGCCAGATCGATCAAGGTGGCGGTGATATCGCGAAGGTCGGGCGAGTCATCCACCAAGGTGCCAAGTTCGGCGGGCGTCAGATGGTCGGGGGGCTCGTAGCTGACGATGATGGGACGCAGGCGCGGGTCGCGGCCGCGGGTGTACCAGAGATACCACATGATGCCGAACACGCCGACCGGCAAAGCCAAGGGCCAGTTGTATCGGAGGAATAGCTGTGTCCGCTGCATCGATCCCGGTTCGTCGACCAGCCCTTTATCCCATCCCACGACGGCGGTCAGGCCTTCGCGGAATCCCAACGGGCGCGTCATCTGATAGTGGATTTCTGAACCCTCGATTCGGACGTCGGCTTGCTGCTCGCGCGCGCCGTAGGCCCCGCTGAACGCGAGGGCTTTGACGCCGGTCGCCTTTCCGGGCAGCAGCACTCTGGCGGCTGCCGATTCGATCGGCACATCCCATTCGTCGCCCGTCACGTTCCAATAGAGCTCGTCATGGTCTTCGAAATATTTAAGTCCGTTGGCCACTCGATAGGTCAGGATCAGCGTCTTGGTGGTGTCTTGTGCGCCGGGAAGCCAGACTTTGAAGCTCCGGTAATGCCGATCCCGAATGCTGTCGACCTTGAGCGGAACCCGATGCTCGTCCGTGGCGCTGACCAGGTCCAGCAGCAGGGTGTAGTTGAATCCCTGCGGCGTTCGATATTCGACCGGGATATCGCGTTTCAGTCCGTTCCAGGATCCGGTGAAACGCGGGCGGATCGTTTCCGTCACCAGGAGGTCTCCGCTGGGGAGTACCTGAATGTCGGCCTGGAACTGCTCGATGACGAGCGAGCGGCCGTCGGCGAGGGCGCGTCCGTCAGTCAGAAACCACGCGACAAGCAGGAGGCCCAGGTGAATGACGTATCGTGCGTGCATAGGGGATAGAGCCGTTCGCCCCATTGGTGCAATCAGCGGGAAGCCTGCTCAAAGCTGACTTTCGGCACGGCCCGCTCCGCCGCATCGGCAAGCTCAAAAAACTCCCCCTGCTTGAAGCTGAAGAAGCCGGCGATGAGGTTGGAGGGGAATTCCTGGATCTTCGTGTTCAGGTCGCGCACCACGGCATTGTAGTACCGGCGGGCATTCTGCACGGCTTCTTCGATCTGGTTGAGCGAGGCCTGGAGCTGAGTGAAGCTTTCTACACCGCGGAGTTGCGGATAGGCTTCGGCCAGCGCAAAGAGTGATTTCAACGATTGTGCGAGCAGACCCTCGGCTTCCGCTTTGGTGGAGGGGGTGGTGGCGGCCATGGCACGGTTGCGGGCGGTGATCACGGCTTCGAGCGTCTGCTTCTCGTGCCCCGCATAGCCCTTGACCGTTTCGATCAGGTTAGGAAGAAGATCGTATCGACGCTTCAACTGCACATCGATGTCGGCCCAGGCATTCGCCGATTGAACTTTCAACCGGACTAAGGAATTGTAGATGCCGATGACCAGCAGCACCAATCCGGCCAGCACCAGCAATAGTATCCAAGCCATGAGTCATCCTCCTCGTTTACGCACGGCAGCGCAGCTCTTGCTCAGCACACAGTCGTAAAACTATATCCGTAAGGGTGTGAGCTGTAAAGCAATCCACTGCTGTTGACCGGTTTAGCGGTCAGAGGGGGAAGGCTATTCGAGGAGGGGAAGGATTCTTGTGGCCACGGCTTGCACGAAGCCTTCTTGCTCGGTGACGACCTTGAGCCCTTGAAAGCTTAGATAGTAGCCACCGTGGCTGGGCGCTTGAATGGTGGCACTCACTTCGACTCGTTGGCCGTCCTCGATTTCAGGGTCACGGATGAGTGGCCTTCCGCAGATCCCGAGCACGGCCATGGATATCACACCGGTGTCGTCTTCGAGCTTGAAGAGATAGGCCCCGTAGCAGACATCAATCTCGTTCGGTAATTTGTACGGATCGAGCGGTTGCACGTCCCGCGCGGTGCCCTGGAGGGTGACCTGCCGCAAATGATAGATCCGGGGTTCTTCGAGGATCTGCTGGATGGGAATCGGCTCCTCCGCCAGGAGGATTGTCGGAAGCCCTATGATCATCAGGATGGTCGCGGCACCGTACTGGAGGAGGACGAGTCTGTATGAGCGCATGGGCGCAGATTCTACCATTGTTTACTCAAGAAGTGCCCCACGGCCGCCTTTCGCTTCCCGCCGTGGGCCGCTATAATCTGCGCCCAGAACATGTGGAGGGATGCATGACGGTAAATAAGCAGCAGCTCAAGAAATATATTGGGGACAGCCGGCCGCGATTTGAAGATCTTCTGGGGCAATTGGTGGAGGTGCCGTCTATCAGCATGGATCCGGCCCGGGCGGGGGAGATGCCGCGCGCCGCGACGCTGGCCGTGCACTATTTGAAGAGTCTTGGCGCCGACGCACAAGTCGTCGAAACCGGCGGCTATCCGATCATTTCCGGAGGGTGGACGACGGGAACCAATTAC
>CAZXNN010000378.1:0-3579 GCA_964641915.1 uncultured Nitrospira sp.
TGGTTCCCTTCCGTCAAACCACCGGCCTGGAGAGAGGAATGGAAGGGACAACTTCCTCTCTGGTGTACTCGATCGATATCACGCTGGCGAGGCTGATCGTGGACCGAGTATGTATATAAAAGTCTACCGTACCCTGTCAATCCGAAACAAGGGGCGATTATCCGCCCCCACTAGGACTTCGACTGGAGTAGGTGCAAGAGTCCCCCTGCCGCCGTCGCCCGGACGGCTTCATTCGCATCATGCATTCCCTCCATCATCAAGGGAATCACTTCACGATCTCCAATATGGCCCAGAGACCTCAGGGCGACAATCTTGGGACCGGGCAACGTATCGGCCGTGAGGCCACCCAGAAACGCGATCGCGTCTTTGGCGTTCGTCTTGGTCGCTTTCCCGAGCGCAAAGGCAATCGAAGCGCGGGCGGCGGTATCGTTTTGCTGCGCGAGCCCCCTGGCAGTCTCGGCCACCATCTCAAACGGTTGACCGAGTTGAAGCAAGGACGCCACCGCCGCCGCGCGCACCGTCACCTGCCCATCCCCTAATAACTGCTTGATGGCCGGGACTGATTCAATCGTACCTAACTCCGCTAGGCTCGACACGGCGGATTCTCGTACCGCCGGGATGGGATCCTTCAATAATAGTTCGATCTTCTCGCGAGCCTCTTTCCGTCCGAGTTGCCCCAACCCTCTCGCCGCAGTCCCCCGTACGGAAGGCTGATTGTAGGTTAAAAGCTCAATCATGAGCGCCGCGCCTCGCTGATCCTTCAGGTCGGCGATGGCCCGCATGGCATCGGTCCGATCGTCCGGGTTGGCTGCATCGGCGACCTTCCGCAACTCATCCCAGGCCTCTTTTTTCCCCAGCCGTATGAGCGCCGCATACGCGGCAATCCGTACTGGCGAAAGTTCGTCCTTCGCCGCAGCCTCAATGAGGGGCAGGACAGAAGCATCTCCGGAACGCCCGAGCGCTTTGACGACACGCGCTTTGACCAGTCCCGCCTGATCCTCAATCGCCCCGCGCAACTTCTTCGACTTTCGCCCGGCTTCCGAGCGACCCAGCCCTTCGACCGCCAAGACGCGCACCGGCCCGGACCCATCGCTCAATCCGTCCTCAAACAGGGCCACTGCCTCATGAACGTCAATTTCTTTCAGCGCCGTGTAGGCAGCCCCCCGCATTTGCTCGCGCATGTCCTTCACAAGCACCACAATCAAGCCCAGCGCCACCTCGCGAAGCACCGGTTCATCATCGCGCTTGAGAGACTGGGCCAGCAAATCGTACTCATCCAACGCGTCTTTCGGCTTGCCCAGATTGATCAGGGATCTGATCTTGAGCCGCCTGACGTCGGGGACAGCAGTTTTGTCCTTATCGAGCTTGGCCAGTTCATCGAGTACCTGCTGATAGGCTTTCCTCTCAAAGGCTGTCTGGGCGTCTTTGGGAACCGCCGCCGCCCCGGCCGCGAGCACAGACGGATCGAGCCATGCAAACACGCATAGAAGCCCGGCGATTGCCACAACACCCTGCTTGCGAACCATGTGCGTCATCAATGTTCCTTGTCGCCCGCTACCCCTGCACTCTCGGACCTGCAGGACTTGCCCGTTTTTTGTATCCGGGAGGCTCATCAAAATAGTAGTCCGGCTGGGGAGAGAGCCGAATCCGCTCATACTCCACGGACCAGTCTCGGTCGCGGCTTACCAGCTTCAACACGATCCCGGCTTCCACATCAACCCATTCAAAAAACCGCTCCACCCGGCCATGACGATCCGTCTGCACCTCGAACAACTGCGCCGGCCGGCCAACCGCCGTCGCATCCCCGATCAAGACCCGTTCTTTCTCGCCAGGCAATGTGGGCCGAACCGGCAACACATCATCCACGTCTACCGGCGTCACCAGGAGTTCTTTCCGCTGTGCGAGAAGATACCAGGTTTCGGCTTTGTCCAGACGAATAATCTCAATCGCGGCATACCCGTAGTCGGTCTTCAACGCGTATTTATACTCCAACCGAATCCGGTCGCCTTTCGCAAACACCTGCGCCTGATGCTTCTTGCCCTCTACATGCCTGATCAGTGTCCCGGAAAACTCCGCACCCTTCGCGGTAGACTCTTCACTCCAGGCAAGGTTGCCGGCCGACACTGTCAGCAACGCAAGTACGACGGCGACCAGGCCACTTCGCAGGCGTTGAGCAGTGCACGTACCGAGACCGATCAATGCTGATGTTCCACAAGCGGCTGGATGTCGATGGAATAGCCTAAGGACTCCGGACCGAAACGGGGATTGTCCATCACCTTATAGGCGGAACGATTTCCTTTGGGAGCCTGCAACGAGAGCTGTTCCGTCAGTTTGCCGTCCGCCTGGATCGTGACCATCTTTGTCAGGCCGGGACCGGTCTGTGGATGCCACACCACCAACTGGTAGGTCCCCGGTGGAATGTGATCGATCTTGAAGGCACCCGCACGATCGGTCAGCGCATAGTAGGGATTGTTGACCGCCATCGCCCAACTTTCCATGTAGGCGTGAAAGCCGCACTGCATATAAAAGGTCCGGCGGCCCTTGTTTAAATACACCGGCCCCACCAGGGACGCTCCCGGCGCATGGTTATGCAACGCATGAATATCGCCCCGGTGATGCTGATGATTCATAACCAGCGGCGTGTTGAATAATGTCCTCGCGCCGGCTTCCGGGGACGTTTCATATCCTTGAATATCGTGCATCACCGGATCCATGTTAATGACTTCCACAGCATGGCCGTTCCGCACAATCGTCATAAACGGTTGAAACATGCAATCCCGCGCTTCGATCAACGGCACGGAGGTTTCAAACGGCTTTCCTGCCTCTACCCCCTCCAGCAGCACGATTGCGTCCTTCAGTCCGGCATCTGCGCTTACGACAAAATCGCGCAATAACCTCCATCCACGGCCGTTTGAGATCCTCCCGCAATAGGCAGGGTCCGGAAAAGTGATGAGGTTGAAGCCTTTGGGGTCAGGGACCGGGCCATCCAATCGGACGATCCCTTCGAGCGTTCCGCCATCTGGCACCTCAATGACATCATAGGCGGAGGCGGCGCTTGCGGCCATACCCATGACGAGCAACGCGATCGCCGCCATCGCACTCACACGCACCCGCTTCAGTTCTGCATGACTATTCACAGTGGATCCCTCCATGCCGAAGCCTATAGTCCAGATGCATCATCGTATCAAATGGCCGCTAGAAAGAAAAAGGGGGAAGCCTCGCGGCTTCCCCCTTCCATCTCATCCCTCATTCCTACTGAACGTAGGAGAAAAGAGGTTACTTCGCTGCGACCGGGATCACCTGCATCGGCTGTCCGACCGATGCACTCTTCATCCCGGCGCCAGTCCCGTGCAGCGGCAACAACCGCTGGTCACCGGACGGCAGCATTTGCACATAGTTTTACTGTCCGGACTGCGAGTACGGCAACCGCTGGTTGCTGTACATGTAGTCGCCTGGCTGACGGTACGGACCGCCTGCCGAGGGGATAAAGGCATCAATCGTCTCGGAACCGGAGAACTCCACGACACTGATCTGGTCAGCGCCGCGCATGAACGGCTCAATCGGCCACTCGTGCTTCTC
>CAZXNN010000379.1:0-3576 GCA_964641915.1 uncultured Nitrospira sp.
AATCATGACCCCGACGCCGCCAACGAAAAATCAGCCAAGCTCAAGCCGGTGACCGAAGCCCTGCGCGACAGCCTGCAGATCGACATGCGCACCTACTTCGAAAAACCGCGCACGACCGTCGGCTGGAAGGGCCTCATCAACGATCCCCACCTGGACGGCACCTGCGATATCGCGACCGGCATGGAACTGGCCCGTACGATTCTTTTGAAGATCAATCAGTCCGGCATGCCCTGCGCCACCGAGCTGCTCGATCCGATCAGCCCCCAATATATTGCCGATCTGATCAGCTGGAGCGCCATCGGGGCCCGCACCACCGAAAGCCAGACCCATCGCGAACTGGCCAGCGGCGTGTCGATGCCGGTCGGATTCAAGAACGGCACCGAGGGGAGTCTCCAAGTCGCCGTGAACGCCATGACCTCGGCCCGCGCGCCTCACCACTTTGTCGGCATCAACGCCGAGGGACAGACCGCGATCATCCGGACGGCCGGCAACCCGGACCGGCACATCGTTCTCCGCGGCGGCGGCGGCAAGACCAATTACGAAGCGGAGCATGTGGCCAAAGCCGAAGCGGCGGTCGCCGGTGAAGGGATCGCGCGTCCTATCATGATCGACTGCTCGCACGACAACTCCAACAAGGACCATACACGCCAGAGCCTCGTCGCCCGCGACGTGCTCCGCCAGTTCCGCGAGGGCCGCCACTCCATCATGGGCTTGATGCTGGAGAGCAACCTCCACCCCGGCAAGCAGGCCTGGAAGCAGGGCGTGACGCTCGCGCACGGCGTGTCCATCACCGACGCCTGCCTCGGCTGGGACGAAACCGCCGCGTTGCTGAACGAGCTGGCCTCAGAGGTTGTCTCAAAACCGGTGTAAGGTTTCGCACCTTTACTTCCCCTGCTCATCCGCCCTCCTCCATCCCGCAGCCGCCCGAATCCGGAGCGCCGTCGGGATGATGATGCCCGCAGCCCAAATCGCCCAGCCCGCCGCCGAAGAGATTCCTCAGCGTCGCTGACGGCGCGTCCGAGCCGGCATCGGCCTTCGCCCACGCCTCCGCCTTCGCTATCATATCGACGCCGGCTGAAAACGAGGACAGGACCCGCTCCAGCGGCGCAGCGCAACGATCGCAGGCCGTGATCGGGAGATCGCGGAGATTCTGCCGGTAATAAAACCGTTTCGGACAGAACAGCGACTCTAGACAGTACGCCGCCACATATTCATAGAGAGGCATGCCGACACGATCCTTTCGACACTCTCACGAGTCCAGCCGATACTGAATCGGGACGCGCAACACGATCTGGCTTCGGCCCAACGGTTGCGGCAACGCGAGGGGACAGGATCGCTTGATCACCTCGATCGCGGCACGATCGAGCGCCTCGTGTCCGGAACTGGTCGCAATGGTCACCTCCAGCAAGTGGCCGTGTTCGTCGATGACCGCCCGCACCACTACATTCCCCTGCCAGTGATTCATCCGAGCTTCATGAGGATAGCGCTTCAGCTCCGCCACCCGGCTCCAGAGCGTCTGCATCAGCCATCCGAAATCCGGCTTGGCCTGAATCGATGCAGGCCCGGTCGGCACCGCCGCCGCGGGCTCACTACGGAGTGCCGCAGGCGGCGGCTGGCTGTCGTTGATCGCATCGGACGATACCGCCGTCGCCGTCATCGGGGCGGGCGCTGGCGCTGCGGCGTCCTCACGCGATTCCTGCGGCACCCCGCGGGAGACCGGCGTGGAGGGGCCGGTCTCCCGTGAGGCCTCCGCGGCGAGCTGAACCGGCGCCTCGTCCGTTGGAGGGACCGGCACAGGGTTCGCCGACGAGACGGCTACAACCGATTCCGCGATCGGAGAAGGTCGGTCACTGGAGTCATGACTTAACACCTCCTCAGCAGCTGATGGCATCAAGTCCGATGCGATTGCTCGATCGGACGGCACCGGCTGCGATGCTCCCGACACCGTCGACGGATGCGCTTCGATGACAGGCATGGCCGTTACCGGTTCAGCACTCGCGCGGCTCGCTTCCGCCGTACTCTCGTGAGCGGCGGCGGCCGAGCCTGCGACAGATGCGGGCTCACGCTTTGATACCTGTCGCACCACCTGCGATGCCAGCGTCAAGTCAGGCGTCTCCGTATGGGCGGAAAGGTTCTGGACCAGGGCGACGTCCCACTGAAAAACCTCGCGCTGCGGCGGCACGGATTCCTGCGACCAGACCCACCCCGCGCCGCCCCAGAACAGAACATGCAGCAACAACGAGCATCCCCAGTTCCTGAGATCGGGACGGATCGGTATGAGCCCATTGCCGCGGTTCATTGCATCACCTTCGAAACCGGCCTGCGTCTGGCCCAGATCCAGAATCCTGACACCGCGAGCCCTGCGCCGAGTCCGCACCAGACTGCCATCCCGATCCGGCGAATGTCGTCATGTCCGTCGAACCAGGGCGCATCCCATCGATGCAACAGATCGAACAGGCGGTGATAGATCCGGCGGGAAGGATCGAGCCGCTCCAGCAGCTCCCCTGTCCGCGCATCAACGTCAACCCAGAGCGGCGACGGGTCCTGGCGCTCGACGCGCAGGACAGGAGGCAGGTCTTCTCGTGCGAGCGCCGATCCGAGCCGACGATACGCTCCGATACTCCGCCGGACGATGAGCGGGAAATCCCTTCCGACCATCGCCCTGACAGAGGCCAGCACGGCCTCGTCCGAGAACGCGTCCCGTGCCTGGCCCTCGGGATGGGTCAACGCCAGGACGGACTGGTGCTGCGGCGATTCACGAGCCACCGCATACAGAGCCCCCGCCATTTTCGTCAACCGTAGTTCCTTCACCGTCCCCCCCGCCACCATCTGCGACAGCACGCCTGACGATCCGGCAAGCTCGCGCGCCGTCATCCGCCCGCCCATCGCCCGTTCACGCTCCAGAGCCGACACCTTCCCGTCTGAAAACCATCGACCGTGATCCATCGAGAGCCACCCGCTGGCGATCCAACAGACGGCTGCCACACCGCCGATCGCGCCGAGCATGCGATGCAGGGCCCGAGGTTCTCCGGAGAACCGGCTCCATCCATCGCGCATCAGGTGCCTGAGACCTACCCAGGCGCCGGCCAGCGCCATAGCCGTTGACAGAGCCCCAACCCACCAGAGCGTCTGGTCCCAAAGCGCCCACTGCCGCCGGAGCCAGGGCAGATACCACCAATGGACCACCGCTCCGGCGAGATTCCAACGCCGCTCCGCCATCGTGGTCTCCTGCACGACCTCACCGGTCGTGCCGGAGAGATAGATCACCGGCGCTGACAATCCCGCCATCTCCGCTTTCCACAGCGGCCGGTGCGGATCGAATCGCTGATGCACGGTCCAGACATCGTGCTCAATCGTGTCGATCGATACGATCGAGCCTCCCAGCCCCAGGCTTTCGGCCACACGCTGCATTTCACCGGTGAGGAGCGGTCCGTGCACAGGCTCCGCCGTCAACTGTCGCGCTCGCACCGAGCCGTCGAGATAGTGCCCCGACACGACAGGGACGCCCCCGACGGCAATCACCTTCAGGTAGGCAATCCCTTCCGGACGGTCGAACTCCCGCATCACTCTCTCAAG
>CAZXNN010000380.1:0-3557 GCA_964641915.1 uncultured Nitrospira sp.
TACCTTCGCAGAAAGTTCTACGTTTGACCTGTCCCTTTTCAGGGGGAGCTTACAATTGCGGCACAAATCCACCGGTAGCTGCTTCAGTGATCATCACGCCGAGGGCTTGCCTCACGAGTTGCATTCGGTCAATGGCTTGACGGTCCAGCGGTCTGAGGGCATCGCCAACGGGTTGCCCCGTCCAATCGAGGAACCCCGACAAGACCTTCTCCCACAGAGGCAGAATCTTTGTGCGTGATGTGTTTGTCCGGTGAACTTGTCCTGACGTGAAGCGCACCCAATCCGTGCAAAGGTAGCGAATGAGGTCACCTCGAACCATGAAGTAGTTGTCTGGCGTGTCGATTCCTCGACGTGTCAACGCTTCGCGTGAAATCTGGAACTCCACACGCGCGGCGTGTTCTGGGATGGTCCAGTGCCACCGCCGGAGCTCCATGAGTGCGAGTTTCACAATGTCCCGCCGGTACCTGATTTCCGCGGCCTTGTCGTAGATTCGCACCATGAGAGGACTCTTCCCTAGCGCGATCGTGATGCCACTGCTTTCGTACAATGCCTTGACGTCAGCACGGCAGATATACCGCGCGTCCCTGTACGCGGAAACAAGCTCGTCCATGGGAACGTCTGGTAGGTCCAAGCACATATCGACCCGAGACAGTTTCTCTTTGAGAATCTTGCCTCCGGCCCTCTCTATGAGATTGCGCGCGAAGTCGAGAGAGGCTTTCGCTCCTCGGTTCAAGCACTTCATGCCGTCAGCGAGAACATACGTGTTGGGCATGTTGCCGAGTGCAACAGGCGTCTGTGTCAGTTGGAACTGAAGACCTTCGACCTCGAATCGGTACGCGACATATAGACCTTTCCGCTTCTTGCCTCGCCTCGCCCCAGACGGATCGACAAGAGCCTCTGAGCCCCCGAAGGTGATCAAATCGCCCGCCGACTCTTTCGCCAATCTTGGAGATGCAGCAATCGACTTCGCGCATTCCAGCTTCTTCTGCAGTTCGCCCCAGACCTGGAGCCAATCGACGTACACCGACCATTCAAACCAATCCTCGCCACCCGTAAACGAGTCCAACTTACTAGTTGGAGGGGGTGTGTTACTGGATATCACCCCGGGCGCGGCGAGGGCCGCGCCCTCGCTTGCGCGAGGGCATCGACCCTCGTCGCCCTTTGGCACGTTTGGCGAACACGGTTCGACATCAGGCCCGTGCGGTGTGACGCGTTCTGGGCTCACCTCTTGTCGCGGTGCCGCGACCGGATTGCTTTGGAAGCGGTCAGGCTTTCCGCTTTTGCAGGCCTCCGCGCTCATAGCTCGATCTCCGTGGAGGTCTCGCGTAGGAAGCGTTCGATTTCCGTGACCGCGTACAGGGGGCGTCGTGTCGCTCGGGATGGCCGGAGTAGACCGCGCTTTGTCAGACGGTCAATGGTTGCAGGTGAATAGCCGAGAGCTTGGGCGGCCTCTTCTCTCGTCAGTGCCAGCTTCCGCAGGACTTCGCTTGTATGTGATTCAGTTTTCATGCCCCGAATCTATGGAGCATGAACGGATGGAAATAGGGTCGCGCCTAGGCGGTCAGCGTCCCAATTTCTTGCGGGGCCGACCTCTACCCGCGAGCTTCAGCTTGTGTCTTTTGCAGATTCCTCGGAGACGATCTATGTCGCCGAGTTGATCAGGAGGAACCAATGTTCCTAGCCACTTGTAGAGTTGAGGAACCGATGGCATTTGTTGAATGCCCCGCCAATTCAGAACCATGAATAGGTATAGAACCGCGATGTTGGGGAAAGTCTCGTGTGCAAGCCGCCCATTCGAATCGTAAATCTCATCCTTCAAAGCCGTTGAATATCCTTCAAAGAATTCGACTTGTTCATCCGCAGGTTGATCAAGGGCTAGAAGGATTCCTCGTCGCAAGGCTTGTTCCTTACGGTCAATTACCCTCGATGCATCTTCAAGTTCCTCTTGTCCCTTAGCGGTTAGTCGCTCGAATTGCTCTTTGGTCAGCCGTTGTTGAAGCTCCGCGCTGATCTGTTCGACTGCCTCCATTGCGCGATCCATTGCCAGATCGAAGCCTTTGCTACCATCTATCAGTCTTTTGTGATGGCCGAGCAGGAGTCCAACAAATCGCGGTCCCGATTCTTTGAAGTCGTCTACATTGAGTTTCGAGAACATTGCTCCAAGCAGTTCTCGGCATAGACTCTCCACCCAAGGAGGAGAATCAGCAGGTAAAAACTCCTCAGCTTCGGTGCCCTCGGCTACCTTCAATTCGTTGGCTATCTCTACGACCCAAGCAGGCCAGGTTGTCGGCCATGTATCCTCTTCATTGCTACTCATGCGTTGTCACCGAGAATGACATGCGCTTTGCCATCGCCGCGCTATGTTCGTCGCGAAGGTGTCCGTAGGTTCTTGCCACGAGGACGCCGCCGTCTTTGTGGCCTAGCCAGCCGGCAATGGTCTTGAAGTCGATGCCGGCTTCTATGGCGTTGCTGCAAAAGAAGTGTCGCAGGTGATGGTGTGTGAAATGGGGGAGTGATGCGTTGCGGCAGGCGCTTGCCATTGCCTTCTTTGCGCTCGCGATCGTGAAAAGCTTGTCCGTGGGCTTCACATCCGGCGGAAAGGTCTGTTTGTACTCTTCCAAGAATTGCCGCAGCGCGGGGAATAGGGGAACGACGCGTTCATCATGGTTCTTGGTGCCCGTTTCGCCTCCCGTGACGACGAAGTGATTTTGGGCAAAGTCGATATCGCCCCAGCGCATGCCGAGAGCTTCACCACGTCGGCAGCCGCTATAGGCCAAGAACTCGCAGAGGTGTGGGGCCTCTTTCGCGTGCGCCGTGAGATCCTTTATGGCGTCGATCAATGTCTTGAATTGCGCTTTCGAAGGAATGACCGCCGTTGTCTTGCCCTGTTTCAGGCGTTTGATGACGCGTGCCGGGTTGTCCAGGATGAGACCCTCACGCATGGCGAAATCCAGTATCCGAATGAACGTCTCGCGCTCGTAGTTAAACGTACGCGGCGCGGCCATCTTCGACCGCTTCAGCGCCCATTGTTCGACTTGGTTCTTGCTGATGGAGCGAACGAGGGATGCCCCAAAGACCTTGTTCAGGGATTTGATGACTGTGCCCTGTCGCTCATGGGTGGATGGCTTCAAGCTTCCCGCGGAAGATTCGTGCCAGCGCTTGGCCAGACCGTCAAACGTGACCCGAGCAGCATCGCCGATATTGAGACGGGCAGCCTTGGCTTGGAGATCGGCAAGGCGACGTATGGCCAGCGCTTTATCCGTGGTCTTGAGGGACTTTCTGATCTGCTTGCCACTGCGCTTTAGTAGCCCATAGTATGTGCCCGATTGTTGGGAGCGATACAGACATTGACCTACGCGTTTCAAAACTTGGCCGCCTGCTTGTTCCAATTCACGTTTCATGGTGCAAACGAGTCTAGGGTTACAACTCAGGGTTACAAGTCGGAAATATGCGATTTAGGGCAAAGTCGTAAGTCGCTTGTAATGAATTACTTGAGTTAATAGCGCCCGTAGCTCAGTAGGACAGAGCACGGGATTTCTAATCCCGGGGTCGCAGGT
>CAZXNN010000381.1:0-3547 GCA_964641915.1 uncultured Nitrospira sp.
ACGCGAGTACAATACTCTTCGCGGTCAAATTCGAGATTGAGCCGTTCTTCAGGATAGAGGGGGGTCAGGTTGTCAAAGAGGATCTTATCGCGTGAGACTTCCGGGTCCTCATAGTTGACCTTCTCGACTTTGAGCAGGGCAAAGTAGCGTTCGCTCTCCTTGGGAGGCCTGATCTGTCCTGAGACGGTGTCACCGGTACGCAGGTTAAACCGGCGAATCTGTGACGGAGAAATATAGATATCGTCGGGGCCTGGGAGATAGTTGGAGTCCGGAGCACGCAGAAAACCAAAGCCGTCGGGAAGGGTCTCCAAAACACCTTCTCCGTAGACCACGCCGTTCTTTTCTGTCTGGCCTTGGAGAATAGCGAAGATCAGTTCCTGCTTTCGCAGGTTGGCCGAGCCTTCGATCTTGAGGTCACGTGCCACCTCGTTCAGATCGGCGATGGATTTCTGCTTCAACTCCGCCAAATACATGACCTCTCCCTTAGCAGCTTGCATAGCACTCCTATCGAGCCATCGGCTCTGTTGTCATGAACAAGAACTCACTAGATTGATTGACCATTCGTCGGAACAGATGTGTGTTTGTGTTTGAATCAGCGATATCGTTGTTTTGGAGAGGACGATTCGTACGATGCCTTGGCTACGCACGCTGCTTAGTTATGAAGATTCGGCCCCGAGTCTCTGAAACGTCTGAGAAATTGACCGTGATCAACGGATGTTCTTGGCGTTCGCCTTCTACTTCGGTACTGCCTAACTCAGTGTGGTTTCGAATCGAGAAAGATTCCGGAGGTTGAACTTACGTGGAGAGCGATTCGCATCAAATGTGAATGCTATGGCGGATGATACGCATGGCTCCCTTCATTGTCAACAGAACAAAACTTTTTTCTCCATCCCACGGCAGTCTCCCCTCCCCCCGAAGCGACCCCTCCCATTGAATCGGGAAAATGGCTGTGATACACAGCCTCAAGGAGCACCGACTAACATGGCTGAAGACCGAGATGAAGACAGTCCTGGACGAGTATTTACGCTATTTGAGGCGAATCAGCTCATTCCGCAGCTCCAGGACCACCTGGAGACCGTCAAACAATTCAAGTCCGTTCTCGTCCAGACTCGCGATGAGGTCCGCAAGGCTGCAGAACGAGCCCTCTATGGGGGTGGAACTCCTGTGGGAACCCAATACGTGATCAGCCTGCAAACAATCAGCGCCAATCTTCACGCCATCCATGAATTAGGCGTCCACGTGAAAGATATAGATCTAGGCCTGTGCGACTTTCCTCACGCCCGTGATGGGAGAATCGTCTATCTCTGTTGGAAACTTGGGGAAACTGAAGTCCGCTGGTGGCACGAAGTGACGCATGGATACAAAGACCGGTGCCCCCTTGAAGGCTCTGTCTAGACTTCATTCATACCAAATTTACCGTATCAGACCTGCTCACGAGGAAAGACCGACGATGAAATTTGTAATTCTTGGGTTCGACGGGCCTGAAGGAGAAGCGAAACGGAAAATTCACCGTCCAGCCCACCTTGCCAATCTCGAGCCATTGGCGCAACAAGGCCGCGTCATTCTTGCCGGCCCCCTCATAGACAAAGCGGGCAGTTTGATGGTGCTGGAGTTTGAGACGCAGGCTGAGGCCGAGCAATTCGCCAACCAGGATCCCTATATGGTGAATGGCGTCTTTGAGCGGGTTGAAGTTCACCCGTTCATGCAGGTATTGCCCCAATAAGTTGAGCACTTCTGCACTTCACAATATTTCATCTCACTATTCATTGACTCAACTAAGATTCAAGCGCTAGCCCTACCTTGGGTGCATTGTCCGTCATGACATCGCGCGGTATAGTTGCACTATGAATCGCCCGATTTTGCTGCCGCTCACACGTCTCGCCCTGTGGCTATCCATACTCTTTCTCGTTGCCCCTGACGCCACCGCAACCGAAGCGACGGTTGTGGCCGAAGGACAATATGTCATGGCCGACGGCGATACATTGGCTATGGCGGAAGACAAAGTTCTGCAACGCGCCCAACGCAAAGCCGTTGAGGAAGCCGGAATTTATCTCGAATTAACTTTCCACGATTACGAATCGGTTCGGAACGGGAAACGTACGCAAATCAGCTCCCTTGAGATTCGAACGCTCGCTGCGGCCATTACCAAAACGGACGTGCTGGAATCCCGTCGCAGCTTTGAGCATGATCGACCGGTTTTCACCATTCGCATTCGAGCCGTTGTGAATTTAGATCAGCTCCAAGAGGCTGTTCGCCGATGGCGGTCCGAAGAACAATTTGCCGCACATTTTCGACAATTACAAAAGGAAAACGCCGAGCTCAAAGCGCAACTCCGCGAGACACAGGCGCCGCCCTCAGGTGTGCGCACTCTTGTGATCGAGCCACCCGGCCGCACGGGGCCACAGGAGCAAGCGCGCCACCTCTTGGACACTGCCCTCCACTCGCACAACCTTCGTCAAAAAATCGACCTGACCTCGCAAGCCGCAACGCTGGATCCTCAGTTCGTAGATCCCTTGATTGTCAGGGGGCAGACCTATCTAACGATGGCTTCGCTGGCCTATTCCAACAAATCTCGCCCGAGTGAATACTCTGAGTTTATCGACTGTGCCCGAATGGATTTTGACCGCGCCCTTATTTTGGACGCAAGAAATCCGTGGGCACTCCTCGGACAAGGAGACGTGAATACGTGGCTGAATCAACCGGAAGAGGCCGAAAGGGCTTACGCGCAGGCCTTGGAAATCGATCCATTTTTCGACATCGCCCGCCAGAGGCTCATTCGCGTTACCACTACTCAGGCCCGCAAACTGGTATCTGCCAAGCAATGGGGGCCCGCGATGACGACCCTCAATCGGACCCTCAACTCATCGGTCTCTGAGAGCTGGATCCCGGCTCAAAAAGAGGCCTACCTCCTCCGAGGTGAACTCCATCAAATACTGAGTCAGTCTGCGCAAGCTATTGATGATTTGAGCGTCGTCATCGGTATAGACCCTACCCATGTCCAGGCTCTCTTGATGCGAGGCAAACTCTACCAGGAACAACAACAAGGTCGTCTCGCCAAAGAGGACTTTGAGCAGGCCTGTATTCTCGGCGCTCCAGCCGCCTGCGAACAGCTCCCCTGACGCATCAATAGGAACACGAGAACACGGCACCCCATACATTTTGACGAGAGGTCATTCAGAACAGAATCGGCCAGATCGTGTTTGACAAGGAAAAAGTCGACCCCCTATAATATCGCCCAATTTGGAGACAGAATCACCCGTCCGAGCACACAGTTGGTAGTCCCTAAAGGCCTAATCTAACTCTGCCTTTATAGCCCAAAAGCTCCGGGAGGTGGGCCTTCTGTGAGGTTGCAGAAGGTGTGGAGAAAAGCTTAGAGTGTTGACAGGATTCAAGAGTCATAACTGAGTCATTGCTGAGGACTTTCACCCTTTTGCCCGGAGAGTAAGGCGTAATGAGTCAATACCGCGTGCTTCCAGGACCAGAACACTTTCTGCCCCCCGCTGCCGCCAGTATGGGCATTCGGTTACCGAACCCGGGCGAAGCCCAC
>CAZXNN010000382.1:0-3547 GCA_964641915.1 uncultured Nitrospira sp.
ATCGAGTGGTCTCGCATCCACCGATCAACCGCCCTTGTCGTCAGCAAGGCAGAAAGAATACTGACGCTCTATAAGAACGGGAACAAGGTGGTATCATACCCTGTTCGTTTAGGGTTCAATGGTATTCGTGAAAAGCAATTCCAAGGTGACGGTGCGACTCCGGAGGGACGATACCGCATCACAGATAAGCGCGGAGCGGGCCGGACACAGTTCTACCGGGCGCTGGTCTTAGACTACCCGAACCAGGACGATCGTCGGCGATTTGTCCAAGGTAAGAAGACGGGGCGTATCCCTGTCGCCAAGCAGATTGGAGGCCAGATTGAAATCCACGGCGTCGAAAATGAATTGATGGCGCAAACACTGGGTTGTGTCATGCTCGACAATGTGCAGATGAGTGCGCTGTTCGAGCGGGTAGAGCCGGGAAGTCTGGTAAGCATCGTCGGCGCATTGACCGGGCGCAACGCAGTCGCGACGGCTTTGGCTCAGTTGGGAGAGCACGGAGAAGAAACCTGAGGCTACTTCCATGAAGCAAGTCCTTCTCCTTATAGGTTCGGTCCTCTCCTTCGGCCTGCTCGTGGCTCTGATTCCCTACAGCAGCAGCCAGCTTCAGTCCTCCATAGCCTCGGCCCCTCAGCCTCTCGCTGTGGATCCCGTCGTGCTCCGAGGTTTGCAAAGTCAGTACAAAGGTCTCAAGAAACAGCTCGCGCAATTTGCGCCCCATCAACATTATATTCTTGTGGATACCGCGCGAAATCACCTCTATATCAAACGCAGCCAAGAGATTGTGTTGGATGCCATCGCCTCTACCGGCAGCGGTGTGGTTCTCGATAAGCCGGGCGAAGGCAATACCCAATGGGTCTTCGATACACCGCGCGGAGAATTTACGGTGCAGTCCAAATTGACGCATCCTGCCTGGGTGAAACCGGATTGGGCGTTCATTGAAGAAGGACTCGTGGTTCCCAAGAATCCCGCCGACCGGGTCGAGCAAGGTGTGCTGGGCGACTATGCGCTCGGGTTCGGCAAAGGCTATTTTATTCATGGCACGCTCTATACTCGACTGCTCGGCAAGAACGTCACTCATGGGTGCATTCGGCTCAATGACGATGACCTAAAAAGTGTCTACCAGCTCGCCCGAGTGGGGACACCGATCATGATCTTCTAGCCCACCTTCCTCGCGCAGATGCTAGCCATGCTCGTACCTATTGTTCTTTCCGTGCTACTTCTTTTCTCGGTTCCCGGTTGGGCTGCCGAAGGCGAGGTATTTCCCGATCTTGATATAAATGATCCTGTGGCTTTACAAGAGGGTTCGCGGGTTCTTGAAGAGGAGCTCAAGCAGGCTGCACGTCCTCAAACCTATCTGCTCATCGATCTTGTGTCAGGGGTCATCCAAATTAAGGCTCGCGGCGTGGATCTACACCGGCTTCCCATTGCCGCATGGACGGTCACGGAGCTTCCACGATTGACGGGAGTCTTTCGCTTGACGGCCCGTCCTCCGGTGGTTCGCCGCAAGATCGATCCGTCTGCAACAACCGAGCAGGAGCCGATTTCCTTGGCCGACATGCCGACCGAATACCGGCTGTCGTTTGCCCCGGCGATGACGATCGACGTCGTGTCCGCCGGGGAGCAAGGGGCGTTAGGATGGATTCGCGCGACAAGTCGGAAGGCCTGGAAACAGCTCAGTCTCTGGAAACAGCATCTTGGCGGAGTCCAGTCATCAAGTGCAGCCCCGACGCTCAGTATCACCCTCTCCAGCGAGCAGGCCCAGTCCCTAGCCTGGTCCACTGTGGATGGGATGCCCGTGCTAATCCGTCGCCCCTCTAAGCCATAGGGGATCACTTCTATCAGTCCACATTGCGTTTTGGGACATTGATTCCTAAGATAGAGGAGTATGTGTCTCAAGAGCCTTCGGTGAGTCAACCAAGGAGAGCCCCACATGGCAATTCCTTCGAGAGCACAACTTGCGAAGACGTATGACGCATTGATTCGCGATACCAGGGAATCGGTCGTTCGCAATCAAGTTGTCGAGAGACTGTGGTCAAAAGATCATCGGCTGTGGAAGCCTGAGCCATCTGAAATTGCCAATCGACTGGGGTGGCTGACCTTACCCGACGACATGCGTGTGCACCTGCAGGCGTTGAAGACCTTGGCTGTCACAGCGCGGAAAGAGGGTATCAGGGATGTCGTCCTTCTCGGCATGGGCGGCAGCAGCCTTGGGCCCGAAGTCTTTCGTGCGTCGTTCGGATCAAACAAAAAGACGCCGCGCCTCTGGGTGCTCGACTCGACCGTGCCTGGATGGGTTCGTCATGTGACCAAGTCGATTGATTCTACCCGCACGCTCTTTCTCGTGGCCAGCAAGTCGGGTGGGACGATCGAGGTCATGTCGCTCTTCGCCCACTTCTGGAAACTTGTGGCGGGAACGAAAGGTAATCGTGGCGGCCAACACTTCATTGCTATCACCGATCCAGGAACCGGTCTCGAGACCATGGCGCGGGAGCACGGCTTTCGGAAGATTTTCAGCAATCCGCCCGATATCGGAGGACGTTATTCCGTCCTCTCTTTGTTTGGGTTAGTTCCTGCAGCCTTGATTGGGTTGGATATTTCTCGATTGTTGGAGCGTACTGGAACCATGGCTAGTCGCTGCCACGAGGGCTGTACAGTAGAAGACAACCCGGGGGCCTACCTTGGATTGGCGATGGGGGCGTTCGCCAAAGCCGGGAAGGACAAGGTGACCATTCTGGCATCCTCTCCCATCGATACCTTTGGCTTATGGGCTGAGCAACTAATTGCTGAGAGCACCGGCAAAGAAACCAAGGGAATTGTCCCGGTCGCGCAGGAGCCAGTGCTTGCGCCGGGAATGTATGGATCCGATCGATTTTTTATTTATCTCAGATTGAAGGGCGCAAAAAACGAGGCCTTGGATCGTCAGGTTGAGGCCCTCGCGCGCGCAGGCCACCCCGTTCTCACGTTTGCGCTTCGTGATCCGTATGATCTGGGCGCAGAATTTTTCCGTTGGGAATATGCGACCGCAGTTGCGGGCCATATCCTCGGTATCCAACCGTTCGATCAGCCGAATGTACAGGAGAGTAAAGACAACACCAGGCGAGTGCTCGATGGCTATCAGGCCACCGGCCGGCTGCCCGAGCCTGCGGTGAGTAACCCGGGTGAAGCGGCTGCCGGGTTGGCCGGCCACCTCCACGCCGGCTCGTATGTCGCCATCTTGGCGTATACGACGCCCTCCAAGCCTCTCGAAACCGCGATTCGCCGCTTGAGGAAGGCCTTGGTACAGCAGCATCATGTCACAACAACGTTTGGGTACGGCCCCCGCTACTTGCATTCGACCGGACAGTTGCACAAGGGTGGACCGGCGAGCGGTGTCTTTCTGGAACTCGTCGATCGCATGACGCCGGATCTTCCGATTCCTGAACAAATGTTTTCATTCGGTACTTTGGCAAAGGCCCAGGCGACCGGCGATCTCGAATCGTTGCAGGCTCACGGTCGTCCCGCAATGCGGGTCATGCTTGGAGCCAACCCGGTGGCCACAGTCAAC
>CAZXNN010000383.1:0-3535 GCA_964641915.1 uncultured Nitrospira sp.
CATCGCCCAGGGTACGCCGCAGGAGGTGATGGGGAATCCCGATTCCATCACCGGCCAGTATCTGCGCGGCATCCAGACTGTCTCGCTGCCGCAGCGCGACCGCAAGCCGAAGGGCTATCTCACGGTCGTCAACGCGCAGAAGCACAACCTCAAAAGTGTGACGGCGAAGATTCCGCTGGGCATGTTGACCTGCGTGACCGGCGTCTCCGGTTCGGGAAAGAGCACGCTCGTGCTCGAAGTTCTGTTCCATTCGCTGTCGCAGATGCTTTATCAGAAGAAGCCCAAGATCGACGGCTGCAAGGAACTGCGCGGGGTCGATGCGCTGGACAAGGTGATCGACATCGATCAGTCGCCGATCGGCCGCACGCCGCGGTCTAATCCAGCCACCTACACAGGCCTGTTCAGTTTCATCCGGGATCTCTATTCGAATTTACCCGAGTCGCGCGTTCGCGGATACAAGCCGGGGCGCTACAGTTTCAACGTCAAGGGCGGGCGCTGCGAAGCCTGTCAGGGCGACGGGCTCATCAAGATCGAGATGCACTTTCTGCCCGATGTCTATGTCACCTGCGAGGTCTGCAAAGGCCAGAGGTACAACCGCGAAACGATGGAGATTTTGCATAAGGGCAAGAGCATCGCCGATGTGTTGAACATGACGGTCGACGATGCGGTGGAATTCTTCGAACACATTCCCTTTATCAAGCGGAAACTCGAGACGCTGCACGATGTCGGGTTGCACTATGTGAAGCTCGGACAGTCCGCCACGACGCTTTCCGGCGGCGAGGCCCAGCGGGTCAAATTGTCGCGCGAACTCTCGAAACGGCCGACGGGACGCACGATGTACATTCTCGACGAGCCGACGACCGGGCTGCATTTTGCCGACGTGCAGCGGCTGATCGATGTGCTGGATCGGCTGGTGGAAGCGGGCAATACGGTCCTCGTGATCGAACACAATCTCGACGTCATCAAGAACGCCGACTGGGTGATCGACCTCGGTCCAGAGGGCGGCGATCGCGGCGGCGAAATCGTCGTCGAAGGCCCGCCCCGCGAAGTGGCCAAGTCCAAGCGGTCCTATACCGGCCAGGTATTGAAAGAAGCAGGGTTATAGGGGACAGGCTCCGCCGTCCGGCGGCGCCTGTCCCTGTTAGGAAGTGAGAGGGATACGGGGCGGAAGGGCAGACCTTTCGAGAGTCGGCATGATGCGATGGATTGAGGTTGTCCCTGGCTCCGTACTCTCCGCGTGCGACTCTAAAGCGCGATAGGAATCGCATGTCGTCGCACCCGGTATCCTCACGCCTGGTATCTCTCTCGCTTGCCATGCCGACTCCCGAAGATCCATCCCTTCCGCCCCTGGAGGAAAATGGGTGAGGCTGCTGCTGGCCCCAACGGCCTTCAACCGAATTTACGGAGCTTGGGACAAAATCCTGGAGGCTTGGGAAACAAAGTGGTTATCGTGTTCGAGAAAGTAAGAATCTTCAGGTCTCCCTCACGCGGTTAAAGAAAGAAGGGAAGGGGAAATGACAAAAGCATCTATCTTCCTGCCCGTTGTATTCGCTCTTGCATTCTCAATAATGAATTCGTATTCAGCACGAGCCGATGAACATTTGACCAATAGCATTTGGGGATTAGACCCTTCCAACGCGATCTTTTCTTTTGACGCGGGAGCCGGATCTTCTAAGGGGGCAGTCACGGCTGTTCACTTCGACCAGTTGAGGAAACGAGTTGAGCTGAAGTTTCAGAAGGCAGGAATGAAGTTTGGTGGGATTGCCCAACAGGGAACTCCATGCGTGTGTCTTACCTTCCAGGTAACTTCAGTAGAAGGCTTTGAAGGGAAGTCGATGTATTTTTGGAAGCCTGAGATACAAGAGAGTGTGCTGATCGAGCGATTGCCCGGACGTCGATTCTATGCAACCACCTATGAGATTGGCTTTGGTCCCCCAATTCTCGTCGACACACCCACAATCGAGCAAATTGAGAAGGACCTCGATTCACTAGTCGATGATTTTATCGAAGACCACAGGGTTTGGAATCGAAAGCGCGACAGAGGTTGATAAGAGGAGGCCCATGCATACGGTCCTGCCGCTCACCATCTCCAACATCTTCATGACCTTCGCCTGGTACGGGCATTTGAAGTACAAGGATTCGCCGTTGTGGATTGTGACGTCATGACTCTATAGCGCCGAAGGCGATGATCTGCTCGTTATGATATTTGACGTATCAGTCGTTAATTATCATGACAATTGACATCGATGGTGTCTAATATCATAATGCAGGGTGCATGGATATCCCGCGTCTTCTCAACCTGCCGAAGCTTCTTGCGACCAAATCCTACTTCCTGTTCGGCCCCCGGCAAACGGGAAAAACCTTCATGATCCGCCGCCAGTTCCCCAAGGCAAAATATTACAACCTGCATGAGACTGACACCTTTCTGAGGTTCAACCAGGCGCCCCACCGGCTGCGCCAAGAGCTGACCGGCAAGGATAAGCTGGTCATCATGGACGAGATTCAGAAATTGCCGATGCTTCTGGATGAAATCCAGGTGATGATCGATGACCGGAACGTGCGCTTCCTGCTGACGGGTTCCAGCGCACGCGCGCTCAAGCGCAAGGGGCTCAATCTCTTAGGAGGCCGTGCACGGACCAAGCGGCTTCATCCGCTCTGCTTCAGAGAGCTCGGTCCGCAGTTCAACCTCGTGACCGCGCTTGATCGCGGTCTCCTTCCCTCACTGTACTTCTCCGATTCGCCCTCTGAAGATCTTCAGGCCTATGTAGGGACCTACCTGAAGGAAGAGGTCGCGGCCGAGGCTGTCGTTCGCAATCTGCCTGCGTTCAGCCGGTTCTTGACCGTGGCGGCCTTGTGCAACGGGCAGATGCTCAACTACTCCAAGATCGCGAGCGACGCGCAAGTGCCCAAATCCACCGTGCAGGAGTATTTTCATATTCTGCGGGACACGCTGTTGGGAGATGATTTGCCTGCTTGGAGGAGGACGGAGAAACGGAAGCCTCTGACCACCGCGAAGTTCTATTTTTTTGACATCGGCATCGTGCGGCACTTGCAGCGGCGGCGACACCTTCAAGAAGGCTCACCGGAATTCGGAGAAGCCTTCGAATCCTACATCTATCATGAGCTAAAAACCTATGGCGATTATCAGGGGGTTCCAGACTTGGCCTACTGGCGATCGACGTCTGATTTTGAGGTGGATTTTATCCTGAATGATCGCACGGCGATTGAGGTCAAAGCGAAGACGAATATATCGGATCGGGATTTGCGGGGGCTCCGTGCTCTGCAAGAGGAACGGCTTTTGAAGCACTCCGTCGTTGTGAGCCTTGAGACACATCCGCGTCGCGTTGGCGAGATTGAAATTCTTCCTTGGCAGGAGTTTCTGGCTCGTTTGTGGGAAGGAACCTATTCATGACGGAATGAGATCAACGGCCTAGTCGGTCGCTTGTGTCTGAAATCATCGGTTAAGAGGCGGAATCCATGCACACAATCCTCTTGCTCACTATCTCCAACATCTTCATGACCTTCGCCTGGTACG
>CAZXNN010000384.1:0-3535 GCA_964641915.1 uncultured Nitrospira sp.
CGGCGCCATCAGCACAGGAGGACCGACTGTCGGATATTTACGGAGAATAATGCGCAGTCGGCTCTTCTCTTCAATGCGTATTCTGCGTGATAGAGGAGTTGTGTCTATTGTTTTGTGCACGTGATCCATCGGTCTTGGTTGTATTTGACACTCTTGCCCCTGCGTCTCTAGAATGCGCGACTCATGAATGATCGTTTCCTCAAAGCGTGTCGGCGCGAGCCGGTCGATTGTACCCCGGTCTGGTTTATGCGCCAGGCGGGTCGGTACATGTCTGAATACCGCGCACTGCGGGCCAAACATTCCATGCTCGATCTGTGCAAGACGCCCGAATTGGCCGCACAAGTCACGATGCAGCCGATCGAGCGCTTTCCGCTCGATGCCGCCATTATTTTCGCGGACATTCTCCTGCCGCTGGAGCCGATGGGGCTGAATCTGGAGTTTGCCGAGGGTGAAGGCCCGGTGATTCACAATCCGGTCCGCGACCGGGCTGCGGTGGAACGATTAAAAGTGGTGGATGGCAGTGAGCTCGAGTATGTGGCTGAGGCCATCAGGCAGGCGCGTCGGGCGTTGAACGGGCGCGTGCCGCTTATCGGATTTGCCGGTGCGCCGTTTACGCTCGCGAGTTATGCGATTGAAGGCGGCGGATCGCGAAACTATCTCCACACCAAGCAGATGATGTACAGCGATCCCGCGAGTTGGCATAAGCTTATGGATAAGTTTGCGCGGGTCATCACCGGGTATTTGCGACGGCAGATCCAGGCCGGGGCGCAGGCGGTGCAGCTCTTCGACAGCTGGGTCGGCTGTCTCTCGGCGGGGGATTACGCCGAGTATGTGAAGCCTCATGTCCAATTGATTTTCGACGGGCTCAAGCATGAGGGTGTTCCCCTCATCCACTTCGGCACCGGCACGACCGCGATTCTCCGGCAGATGCGCGAGGCCGGCGGCGATGTGATCGGCATCGATTGGCGTATCCATCTTGATGAAGCCTGGGCGATGGTCGGACATGATCGGGCCGTGCAAGGGAATCTGGACCCGCTGGTTCTGTTTGCGCCGCTCCATGAAATTGAACGCCGCGTCGAAGATATCTTACGGCGCGCCGGCAATCGGCCTGGCCACATTTTCAATCTTGGTCATGGCATTCTTCCGACCACACCGGTCGATCATGTGGCGGCGACGATCGACATGATCCACAAACTCAGCCAACGATAACCTAACGACGTGAAACGTTCCTCGTGAAGCGGGGTTCGCAGACAGTCCCTGCCCCATCCAAAACGCTTCACGCTTCACGAACGACGAGGTGCGGATGACTTATGCGGAACAGCCGATAGCCGTCCTCCTGATGGCGATGGGAGGACCCGACTCCCTCGACAACGTGGAACCTTTTCTGCTGGATGTCCGTGGGGGGCGTCCGACCCCTCCCGAACTCGTCGAAGAAATCCGCGAACGTTATCGCGCCACCGGCGGGAAGTCGCCGGCAGTCGGCATTACGCAAGAGGTCGCAAAGAAACTTGAACACCGATTGAATGCGTCTGGAGGCGCACGGTATCGGGTGTACGTGGGTTTGCGGCATTGGCATCCCTTCATCAAGGAGACCTATGCCGAGTTGCTCGGCGAGGCTCCGGAGCAGGTCATCGGCCTCTGCATGGCGCCGCAACAGTCTTCGTTGAGCACCGGGGCCTACCGGAAAAGGGTGGAGGACGCGCGGTCCGCGCTTCAGAGCACCTGTGCGGTCAGTTATGTTGGGAGTTGGAACCGGCATCCGCAACTGATTGCGGCGATCGTTGACAATATCCGGCAGGGGCTGCTGAGATTTTCCGCGGACATCCGGAACCAGGTTCCGATTCTGTTTACGGCCCACAGTCTGCCGGAGCGGATCGTGGCCATGAAAGATCCCTATCCCGATGAGGTCAAAGGCACGGTCGACGCCATCACGGCTTGCCTCGGATCCCAGCCGACGCGGTTTGCCTACCAGAGTCAGGGCCGATCCAGTGAGCCGTGGCTGGGCCCGACCGTGGAGTCTGCGCTGGAGGCATTACATTGCGAAGGACATCGGCAGGTGCTCGTAGCGCCGATCGGCTTCATTTGCGATCATGTGGAAACGTTGTTCGATATCGACATTGAATTGAAGCAGTTGGCGGCGAAGAGGGGTATGCAACTCGAGCGGATGCCCATGCTCAACGCCGATCCGGCACTGATTGAAACCTTGGTGTCGGTGATCGATGCCCACCAATCGTCTCAGGCACAGTAATTCGTGAGCACTCCTCGCACAGTCGTCATCGTCGGCGGCGGCATCTCGGGGCTAGCCACGGCGTTTTCTCTTCAGGAGCAAGCGGCTGCAGCCGGACAGAATATCCGCTGCATTCTGTTGGAGGCCGGGTCATCCTGGGGCGGCAAGATCGTGACGCATCGCATCGGCGACTTGACGACCGAAGCCGGGCCGGACTCCTTCCTCTCGCAAAAGCAGGCTGGGCTGGAGTTATGCCGGAAGTTGGGCCTGACCGATCAATTGATCAATACCAACGAGACCGTCAAGCGTGCATTTGTTCTCTCGCGCGGGCGATTGCATGAATTGCCCGAGGGGCTCATCACCTTTGTGCCGAAGCAGTTGGGGCCGTTTCTCCGGAGCGGGCTCCTGAGTTGGACCGGACTGGCGCGCATGGGGCTGGATGTCGTGGTGCCGCGCGGCCCCGCACAAGGGGATGAATCGCTCGCATCATTTTTCCGGCGGCGATTCGGCTCGCAAGCGTTCGAGCGCGTGTTAGAGCCGCTCATGGCCGGGATCTATGCCGGCGATGCGGATCAGATGAGTGTGAAAGCCACCTTCCCTCGATTTGTCGAACTGGAGCAGGAATACGGCAGCATCATTCGCGGCATGATGGCCGCCAAGAAGAAGCAGCCGTCGGCTCCTGCAGGCGGACCTAAACGCACCATGTTCGTCAGTTTGCGGAACGGGCTGGGCGATCTGGTGACGGCCTTAACGGCGAGTCTGGCACAGCAGGGAGTGGAGTTGCGGACGGGCTGTCAGGTCGAGGCGTTGCGCGTGCGATCTCATCAGCTGGGCCGCTGGATGTACGATCTCATTCTCGATGATGGATCGGCCCTCTCGACGGAAGCGCTGGTCCTGGCGACGCCCGCTTATGTGTCCGCAGAGCTGCTTCGTCCCTTGACGCCGATTGCCGCCGGGCTTTTGGAGATGATTCCCTATGCGTCAACGGCGACCGTCGCGATGGCCTTTCCGGCTCACGCCGTTGCAGGAGCTGTGGAGGGGTTTGGTTTTATCGTGCCGCGCGCGGAGGCGAGGGATCTGATTGCTGCGACCTGGACGTCGCTCAAGTGGCCCCATCGGGCGCCGGCGGACCAAGTTCTGGCGCGTTGCTATGTCGGTGGCGTAGGGCGGGAAGCCATTCTTCAGTTGAACGACGATCAAATGGTTGGCAAGATTCGAGCGGATTTGGCGGCCTTGTGCGGCATCACGGCAACGCCGACCTATGTCGAAGTGAATCGCTGGTGGAAGGCGATGCCCCAATACACGCTG
>CAZXNN010000385.1:0-3527 GCA_964641915.1 uncultured Nitrospira sp.
CATGAAACGGACTTCTGCCGCACAACCTGACGTCGCGACGCTCTTTATTGCCGCCAGCGAACTCGATTCGAATCTCTATTACGCGACGCGGTTTGTCGCGCCGGATCCCTTCATCTATATGGAGGTCAAGGGCGAGCGGTTGCTGGTCATGAGCGATCTCGAAATGGATCGGGCCAAATCGCAGGCAACGGTGGATCGGGTCTTGTCGTATTCCGAGCTGGAAAAGAAGGCCAAGTCGAACGGGACGAAGGAACCGGGCACGGTCGATATCGTCCATGTCGTTCTTCGAGAAGCGAAAGTCCGGCAATTGCTGGTCCCGGCCAATTTCCCCTTTATCCATGCCACGCGGCTTCAAGAGTTGGGCTACAGCATGAAGCCGAAGCGCGATCCCTTTTATGAACAGCGTGTGGTGAAAACCGCCGAAGAGGTGCGGTCTATTGAAGCGGCGCAGCGCGCGACGGAAGAAGCGGTGGCGGCGGCCCATGCGACGCTCAAGCAGGCGACCATCCGCGGTGGGGAGCTCTGGCTGGACGGGGAAGTGCTAACCTCGGAACGCATCAAGAAGCTCATCAACGTCAAGTTGATGGAGCGCGATTGCGTGGCCCAGCATACCATTGTGGCCGGCGGTGAACAGGCCTGCGATCCCCACCATGAAGGAACTGGCCCGTTGCCCGCGAACCGCAGCATTATTTTCGATGTCTTCCCTCGATCCGCCAACAGCCGGTATTTTGCCGATATGTCCCGCACGGTGATCCGTGGTACTGCTAGTCCTGAACTCAAGCGGCTCTATCAGACCGTAAAGGATGCACAGGAGGAAGCCATCACGAAGGTGAAGGACGGCGCCGACGGCATGAAGATCCACCAAGGAATCTGTGACCGGTTTGAGAAGGCCGGGTATAAGACCGGACTGGTCGATGGCCGGATGCAGGGCTACTTCCACGGGACCGGTCATGGCGTCGGGTTGGATATTCATGAAGCGCCCCGCATCAGCCGGACCGGTTCGCTGTTGCAGGAAGGCCACGTCGTGACGGTCGAACCGGGTCTCTACTATCCCGGGTTGGGCGCGGTGCGGATCGAAGATATGGTGCTGGTCACGAGCGATGGTTGCCGCAACCTGACCGATTTCCCGAAGACCTTCGAACTGGGCTAACATGGGCGATCAGTGCTCAGCGATCGGCTTTCAGTTCGCTGATGGCTGACTGCTGAAGGCTGAAAGCGTCCGATGCGCCTCACCATTACCCTCCAACGATTCAATCCCGAACAGGATGCGACGCCGCATGATGAAGAGGTGCGCCTCGACGTGCGGCGCGGCTCGACAGTCCTCGATCTGCTGATCCGGATCAAGAATGAGGTGGATGGCAGTTTGGCCTTGCGGTATTCCTGCCGGTCGGCGATTTGCGGATCGTGCGCCATGAATATTAATGGCGGCGAAAAGCTGGCCTGTCGCACGTCGGTCCGGAAGGAACTGGAACGGCACGGCCGGTTGCGCATTGCCCCGCTGAAACATCTCCCGGTCATTAAAGATCTGGTCGTCGATATGCGGCCTTTCTGGGGGAAAATCCGCGACATCACGCCCTGGCTCTCCACGTCGATGGCCGTGTCAACCGTACGAGCGGAGACTCACGATCCCGGTTCAACCGGGTCCGGATATCACAATGTCGATGCCTGCATCATGTGTGGCGCCTGTGTGGCCGCCTGTACGGTACATGAGGTATCGCCGGGGTTTGCCGGGCCGGCGGCGCTGGCCAAGGTGGATCGATTTCTGTCGGACCCGCGTGAGCCGGAGAAGATGAAACGGGCACGGCTCGCCGTGTTGCAAGAGGCGAACGGGATGTGGGATTGCACGCGCTGCAATTATTGCGTGGAAGTCTGCCCAAAAGATGTGAAGCCTATGGAGGCGATCATCCGGCTGCGACGGGCATCGCTCGATCGTGGCCTGGCATCAACGGGCGGCGCGCGGCATATTGCCGGATTTGTGTCGATCATCGAGCAACAGGGGCGGCTGAACGAAGCGATCATGCCGCTCAAGGTTGTTGGACTGGACGTCTCGCGTTTCCTCAGGATTCTTCCCCTGGGCATCAGAATGTTCTTCAAAGGGAAGGTGCCCAATCCCTTGGCGCACCGGATTCCGGGTTTGGAGCAGGTGCGGGCGATCTTTCGGCGGGCTCGCCGCCCGACGATGTTGTAGCGCTTATCTATGCCAGCATCCTTCCACTTTCTCGACGATGTGGCTCTGGCCGACCTGGCCTTTGATGCCGAGGGCGATTCCGTTCCGGAGGTCTTTGAAGCGGCGTCGAACGCCGTGATGGAGGCCATGGCCGATCCCAAGACGGTCGGCGCGACCTGGGAACGTTCCGTGGAACATGTGGCGGCTGACCTCGCCGAGCTGCTGTTCGATTGGCTATCCGATTTCGTGTATTGGAAGGATGCGGCGGGTGTCGTATTCAGCCGTGCTTCGATATCGTTAATCCAGGCGGGCGGTCAGTGGACACTCGCGGGGACGTTGATCGGCGAGCCGGTGAATCAGGCCACGCAAATGTTGCGCAATGATGTGAAGGGCGTCACGAAACACTTGTACCGGCTGCGCCAGGACAACGGGCGCTGGCGCGTGAGAGTGGTGCTCGACGTATGAAGTGCAATACCGCCATGAAGGTCGTGCGCATTTCCGACGAGGTGTGGGAGATCCCTGTCACGGAGAAACCCGGCATGCTGGTGCCGGCCCGCATCTATGGGACGGAAGCCATTCTCCGGGCGATGGATACCGGCGTGTTCGAGCAGGTGACGAATGTGGCCTGTCTTCCCGGCATCCGCCGCTATGCGCTCTGCATGCCGGATGGCCATTGGGGTTATGGGTTTCCGATCGGCGGGGTGGCCGCATTCGATGTGCGCTCGGGGATCATTTCTCCCGGCGGGGTGGGCTACGACGTCAATTGCGGGATGCGGCTGATTCGGACGGATCTCACGTTGGCGGAGGTGCAGCCCAAGCTCGATCTGTTGATGACGGAATTGTTTCGAAGAGTGCCGGCGGGTGTCGGGGCGAGCGGATTTGTGTCGATGGATCGGTCGTCCTTCGATCGGGTGATGACCAAGGGAGCCCGATGGTGCATTGAGCAGGGCTATGGATGGCATCGCGACTTAGAGCGGATGGAGCAAGGCGGGTGTCTGCCCGGCGCCGACCCTGACAAAGTCAGCGGCCACGCGGTGACCCGGGGGATGAATCAGCTAGGGACGCTGGGTTCGGGCAATCATTACCTGGAAGTTCAAGTGGTGTCGAACGACCGCATGTTCGCCCCGGAGGTAGCGGCAGCTTTTGGTATCACCGGAAATGACCAGATCGTCATCATGGTGCATTGCGGGTCGCGCGGATTCGGCCATCAAGTAGCCAGCGACTATCTCAAAGTCTTCGAGAAGGCAATGCCGCGATATGGGATTACCGTAAAGGATCAGCAGCTGGCTTGCGCGCCGTTTCTGTCGGAGGAAGGCCAGGACTATTTCGCGGCGATGAACTGTGCCGCCAATACCGCGTT
>CAZXNN010000386.1:0-3483 GCA_964641915.1 uncultured Nitrospira sp.
TGAGCAAAACACCGACCCAGGGCATTCTCCCGTACCAGGATATCAAACAGTTGATCGCCGCCGGGGCCATTGCGGCGTCGCCCGGCGTCGAAGACCGGCAGATCCAGCCGGCCAGCCTCGATCTGCGTCTGGGGCGCAAGGCCTATCGCCTGATCAGCAGTTTTCTGCCGGAGCTCTCCCCGATTTCCTCGCGACTCGACGTGCTCGACTTTTATCAGTCGGATCTCGTCATGTATGAGATGGATTTGACGGAAGGGGCCATTCTGGAGAAAGGCCATGTCTATCTCGTCCCGCTGCTGGAAAATCTGAAGCTCCCCAAAACCCTGCGCGCCCGGGCGAACCCGAAAAGCACGACCGGACGGCTCGATGTCTTTACCCGCGTCGTCACGGATTTGAATGCGGGCTTCGACGAAATCAGAGCCGGCTACCATGGCCCATTGTTTCTCGAAGTCGTGCCTCGCTCCTTCGCCATTAAAGTCCGAACCGGACAGTCGCTGAATCAGATCCGGTTCGTCCGTGGCGAAGCGACCGTCAGCGACGCGGCGTTGCAGACGCTGCACGGCAAATCCCCGCTGCTCTATCACAATAGCCCGACCAGGAAAGCGTTGGGGCAGCGCGAGTTCCGCGCCGAGCGCGGACTCTTCCTGCGCATCGACCTGAAGGGCGACGACCGGACAGACTCAGGCATCATCGGCTATCGTGCCAAGAAGAATAGCCACGTCATTGATCTGGCTAAAGTCGGGCACTATACCGCCGCAGATTTCTGGGAGCCGCTCTACCGCCATCGACATGACAGCCTCCTCCTGGAGCCGGAAGAGTTTTACATCCTCGCCTCCAAGGAACGGATTCGCGTGCCGGCCGGATACGCCGCGGAGATGGTCGCCTATGAAGCGGCCTGCGGAGAACTGCGCACCCACTATGCCGGATTCTTCGACCCGGGCTTCGGTTATGGAGCGAAAGGGGAAATCAAAGGAACGCAGGTGGTGCTGGAAGTCCGCCCCCACGATGTGCCGTTCCTGATCCACGACGGACAGACCTTTTTTAAGGTTGTATATGACCGCATGCTCGACGTACCCTCTCAGCTCTACGGCACCACGTTGGGGTCATCGTATCAAGGGCAGGCGCTCACACTCAGCAAACATTTCAAAGTATAACTATGGCACCGACAGACCTTCCGACAAAAGATCCCGCTCCGGCTTCGTCGCCGGGCCACGTAGACGGCGAGACGAGCGAGGACAAGCAACTCAGCGTCGCCGGGATGATGACCGGCACCGCCCTGATCTTCATCGGCTTTCTGAATGTCTTTTTGTCGATCAGCGGCGGATTCGAAATCAATGCCGTCCCCCTCCTGATCTACTTCGGCGGAATCGCCGTGTGGGCCAACGCGGTGATCGAGAACCCTACCTGGCGCTATAGCGTCATGATCTGCGCGATCGCGATCGGGTTGGGATTCTTCCACTACGGCGAAGTGCTCTTCTGGCACAAACAAGTCGTCTTCTGGACCACCGTCGTCGTCGTCATGTACTTCATGTTCAGAGAGCCGAAGACGCCGGACCGATAAGCCCCGATGATGATTTCCGTCATCATCCCGACCCTGAACGAATCGTCGACCATCGCCCGCACCCTCACCCGCACCGTTGCTCTGGGATTCGACGACATTGTTGTCAGCGACGGCGGCAGCACCGACCCCACTATTCCCATGGTCCAAGCCTGTTGCGCCAGGGTGCCCGCCGTGCGGCTGGTCACCGCGCCGACCGGCCGCGCCCGCCAACTGAATGAAGGAGTGAAGGCCTGCCGCAGTGACATTCTTCTGTTTCTACATGCCGACACGGAGCTTCCGCCGCATGCGAGAACGGTCATTGAATCCACACTGAAGAATTCCCGGATTGTCGGAGGCCGGTTCGATGTCCGCTTCGACCGGCCCTCCCGGTGGGGCACCGTCATCAGCTGGTTTATGAACCGGCGCTCACGGCTCAGCGGGATCGCCACCGGAGACCAGGCCATCTTTGTCCGCCGTCAGATCTTCGAACGGCTGGGCGGCTTCCCGGATATCCCGCTGATGGAAGATATTGAATTCAGCCGGCGCTTGAAACGCCAGGGACCGACCGCCGCGCTCACGGATCGCGTCACGACCTCGTTCCGGCGCTGGGAGAAAAACGGGCCCCTGCGCACAATTCTCTTGATGTGGATGCTGCGCTTCCTGTATTGGCTGGGAGTCAGTCCCACTCGACTCAACCACTGGTATCGTGCGGTCCGATAAGCTATGAGCAAACCAACGCCCAAGTCGTCGCCACCTCCGACATCCAAGCCACAACCAGCCGCCCTGGTCATCTTCGCGAAAGCCCCTGTCCCTGGCCAGGTCAAGACGCGCCTCTGTCCTCCGTTGACGCCGGACGAAGCCGCCACCCTGCACGGCAGCTTTGTCATCGACATGCTCGAACGCACCAAAGTCGCCACGGGAAAACTGAAGTTGCCCCTGGATCGCTACCTGGCCTGCGCGCCCTCATCCACACTGGTCTTCTTCCAGATCATGGAAGAGCGGCAGAGCGTGAAGCTGATCGATCAAGTCGGCGACGATCTGGGTGCGCGCATGCAGCAGGCGTTCGCGACCCTCTTCGGGAAGGGCTATCAACGGGTCTTCATTGTCGGCACCGATGTCCCGGCGCTGCCGCTCGATCATTACAAGCAGGCCCTGGCTCTATTGGACTCACATGATGTTGTCCTGGGGCCGGCACTGGACGGCGGCTACTATCTGATCGGCCTCAAGCAACCCCGGCCTGAACTCTTCGCCGACATCGCCTGGTCAACCGATGGCGTACTCGCTGCCACGCAGGGGAAAGCCGCCGGTCTCGGATTGAAGATGGCACTCCTGCCTTCGTGGCGCGATGTCGACACCATCGACGACCTTCAGGCATTAATCGACGCCAGCGCCGCGGATGCGAAGAAACCGAAAACCGAGCAGGCCTTTTCATCACGCACCGCCGGCGCACTGCAGCATCTCGCCAAGCGTCTGCAGTCACAAACTTAACCTCGATCTTCAGCACGGACCTCGATCATGAAGGAACGAGTCGCACTCATCACCGGCGGAGCCAGAGGCATCGGGCGAGGCATCGCCCTTGATCTCGCCTCGCGCCATTGGAAGGTCGCCATTTGCTACCGCACCAGCGAAGCCGAGGCACAGAAGACGGCGCTGGCTATCACGGAACGGGGCGGGCAGGCGCTGGCCGTCCGCTGCGATGTGTCGGACCCGGTGGCGGCGATGCAGCTCGTAGCGCAGATTGAACAGACCTGGGGTCACATCGATGTCCTCATTAACGGCGCCGGCCCCTACCATCGTATCAATCTGTTTGAAGAAACAGTCGAGGGGTGGAATGAGATGTTCGATGGCAATCTCCATCCCATCTTCTATCTGACCCAAGCGGTTGCGCCGGGCATGAAAGCCCGCAAAGCCGGCCACATCATCAACTTCAGCATGGCCAATGC
>CAZXNN010000387.1:0-3482 GCA_964641915.1 uncultured Nitrospira sp.
CGCCGGTCAGTCCCTTGCTGATGGCCATCAGATCCGGGGTGACACCTTCATGCTGACAGGCAAACATCTTTCCCGTGCGGCCAAATCCTGTCGCCACTTCATCGGCGATGAGCAGCACATTATATTGAGTGCAGAGTTCACGGATACGCTTCAAGTAGCCGGGCGGAGACATGATCATGCCGGCTGCGGCCTGCACCAACGGTTCGATGACAAATCCGGCGATCTCGCGGTGCCGGGTTTTGAGCAGCCGTTCGATCGGATCGAGGCAGGCCATGTGGCAGGAGGGATAGTTGAGGGCGAGCGGACAGCGGTAACAGTAAGGGGGCTCGGCATCGAGCGTGGGAAATAGAAGTGGTTTGAATCGGCCGTGAAACAGCTCGATATTCCCGACGCTGATGGCCCCGATCGTGTCGCCGTGATAGGCCAGCTTGAGATGCAGAAAGATATGTTTGGGGCCGGCCTCGGGACGGTGTTGTTGCCAATATTGGACCGCCATCTTGAGCGCGACTTCAACTGCTGTTGACCCGTTGTCGGAATAAAATACTCTGGTGAGGCCTTGGGGTACGATTCGGATCAGCTCGCGCGCCAGTCGAATGGCCGGCGGGTTTGAAAGTCCCAGAAAAGTCGAGTGGGCAATCTTGTCGAGTTGGTTCTTGATGGCGCGATCGAGTGTCGGATGCCGATGCCCATGGAGATTCACCCAGATAGACGAGGTGCCGTCGAGGTACTTCCTGCCCTGAGTATCGATCAGGTAGGCGCCCTTTCCTCGTTCGATAATGAGGGGGGCCTCCTGTTCCCATTCCTGCATCTGCGTAAAGGGATGCCAGAGATATTTCCGGTCCCAATCCGCGAGTGTGTCCGGGGGGGTGCGTGGCGTCATGCGATTCAGAGTTCCTGCAATGCCGGGCGGAGTTGAGGTGCGTAGAAAGGCTCGAAAATCACGGTGCGGCGGCGATTATACGAGTGAGTCCTGACTTTGACAACCCGGGGGGCAGTTACTATAATGAACCGATTTTTTTCTGAAAAGAGCTAGGATTTGCAAAGCCTTATACGAAACTTCTCGATTATCGCCCATATCGATCACGGTAAATCGACCCTCGCTGACCGGCTCTTGGATGCGACCGGCGCGGTGACCGCCCGCGAAGCCAAGGAGCAGATCCTTGATGCCATGGATCTTGAGCGGGAACGCGGCATTACAATCAAGGCCCATGCGGTCGCCATCCGGTACAAGGCCAAGGATGGGAAGACCTACGATTTGCACTTGATCGATACGCCGGGGCATGTCGATTTCACCTATGAAGTCTCGCGGAGTCTTGCGGCGTGCGAGGGTGCGCTCTTGCTTGTGGATGCCACGCAGGGGGTGCAGGCGCAGACTATCGCCAATGTGAATCTGGCCATGGCGAACAATCTGACCATTATCCCCGTCATCAATAAGATCGATTTGGCGAGCGCGGACGTCGAGGGCACCAAGAGTTCCATTTCAGAAGTGTTGCAGCTGGACGCCAGCGATGCGATGCCCATCAGTGCAAAAGAGGGCAAGGGAGTGCCGGAGGTGCTCGAAGCGATCATCGAGCGGATTCCGCCGCCGTCCGGTGATCCCAAAGCCCCGCTGAAAGCCCTCATTTTCGATTCCTGGTTTGATAACTACCAGGGGGTGATCGTCCTCATCCGTATCGTGGACGGCGAAGTCAGGCCGGGAATGAAGATTAAAGTGATGTCCAATGACCGGACATTTGAAGTGATGGAAGTCGGGAAGTTTATTCCCAAGCGCTCGAAGACGGCCCAGCTGCTGACCGGTGAGGTCGGCTATCTCTGTGCGAACATGCGTGAAGTGGCGGACGTCAAGATCGGTGACACGCTGACAGATGCCGTGCACCCGACGGCCACGCCGTTCCCCGGTTATAAGGAAGTGAAGCCGCTGGTCTTCTGCGGGCTCTATTCGACCGACACGGCGAAGTACGAAGATCTGCGTGACGCGCTCATCAAACTGCGATTAAACGACTCCTCCTTCGTCTATGAGCCGGAGAGTTCCCTGGCCCTGGGTTTCGGCTTTCGCTGCGGCTTCCTAGGTTTGCTGCACATGGAAATCATCCAGGAGCGCCTGGAGCGGGAATATGGCCTGACGTTGATCACGACCGCCCCCACCGTCGTCTATCGCGTGATGACGACCAAAGGGGAGGTACTGGAGATCGACAATCCTGCCGATCTGCCGGAGCCCAGCAGCATCGAGACGTTTGAGGAGCCCTTTATCCTGACGACCGTTATTACGCCAGAGCGCTATATGGGGGCGATTCTGAAACTCTGTCAGGAACGCCGTGGCATTCAGCGGGATATCCACTTCCTCGATCCGACGCGTGTGGTCATCAGTTATGAGATGCCGCTCAATGAAGTCATCCTGGATTTTTATGACAAGCTCAAGTCGCGGACTCAAGGCTACGCGTCGCTGGACTATGAGTTGCTCGGCTATCGCGAATCCGATCTGGTGAAGCTGGATATTCTGCTCAACGGCGAGGCGGTGGACGCGTTGTCGTTTATTACCCATAAAGAGCGATCGGTCCATCGCGGGCGGCAGATGGCGGAAAAGATGAAAGAGCTGATCCCCCGCCAGATGTTTGAAATTGCCATTCAGGCGGCGATCGGGACGAAGATCATTGCCCGCGAGTCGATCGGCGCGATGAAGAAGAACGTTATCGCGAAGTGCTATGGCGGCGATATCTCGCGCAATCGGAAGCTGCTGGAAAAACAGAAAGAGGGCAAGAAGCGGATGAAGTCGGTGGGGAGCGTGGAAGTGCCGCAAGAGGCTTTCCTGGCGCTGTTGAAAGTGGGGGATGAATGAGTATCGAACCGACGACTCCGCCTAATCTTGAGGACGTACCCGGGGTCGCTCCGGTCACGGCTCAGACCGAAGCCCCGGCGGCAGGCGAGGCTCGTCAGAGCGGGAAATCCATTGTCAGGGAGTATGCCGAAGCCATCGTCGTCGCGATGTTGCTCGCGTTTGCCATTCGGGTGTTCGTCGTGCAGGCATTCAAGATTCCATCCGGGTCGATGATTCCCACGCTGTTGATCGGGGATCATATTCTGGTCAGCAAGTTGTCCTACGGGTTGCAATGGCCGACCGACTGCAAGTTGCAATGGAACTTTCCTCCGGTGAATTGCTACACGTCCTCCAATGTGATGCCGTTCGGCAAGCCGCAGCGGGGGGATGTGATCGTCTTTCGCTTTCCGGAAGACGAAGAGAAGGACTTCATCAAGCGCATCGTCGGCACCCCCGGCGACACGGTGCAGATCCACAATAAGCAGGTGCTCGTCAACGGCCAGGTACTCGACGATCGGGCCTTTACGCAACGGATCGACCCGGGCATCATCGATAGCACGATCAATCCCCGCGACAACTTCGGTCCGGTGACGGTGCCGGAGGGAGCCTATTTTGTCATGGGCGACAATCGCGACCAGAGCCTCGATAGCCGGTTCTGGGGCTATGT
>CAZXNN010000388.1:0-3465 GCA_964641915.1 uncultured Nitrospira sp.
GACCCATCCCGTAATGACACGGGAGGCGCGATGGTACTCTTCGCCGTCGGCGTGTTGTGCGTTGTCCGGTTGGCTCAGCAAGCGCTGGACTTCTTTCCGCGTAAGCCCGGTCAGAATGGCTATGCGGGAGACGGTCTGTTTCTTCCCGGCGATTCCAAACTCGCTATTGGCGACGTCGACGTAGGCTTGTTTGGCCCATTCAACCAGAGTTTGATGGGGGACGTTATTTCGCAGCAGGATTTTGACTAAGGGCCGCAGGAGTTGAAGCGTTGCGGCAGACAGGGGGCGCTGAGATTTCGATTGCGGCATGTTGGGAATATAGTCCCAGTCACCCTGTTGAGGCAACTACCCCAGTTGTAGGGGAAGGCGCTAACTGTCGGTCAGCCCTACAGGATGTAGTTGGCGATTGAAACGGGCTGCCCGGGGGGATATGAGGTGGCCCAGGCGTCTAGTCAGCTGGAGTCGTGCCGAGTGCTAGCGAGCCGCTTGAGTCTTGTCAGCCGGTTTGGCCAGGAGCTCGGTCTTGGCCGGAATCTGATTGAGGAGATCGGGGCGGGTCTGGAAGACGCCTTGGAGGCGCTCGCCGGTGGCATAGATGAGGTTGCCGGCCTGGCTGCCGAGCGTGAGTCGTCCGGCGATCTTGCCGTCTCTTCCGGTGGCGACGAACTCGGCCGTCGGGGCTACCAGCCCGTAGGGGGCCAGGGCGGCGGCTTGCTTGGTGACCCGTTCTTCGGCAGGGAGATTGGCCACGCGGCTGACGAGTAGATCAGCGGCTTCCTGACTCAGCTTCTCGGTCGGTTGATCTTCGAGGACCCACTGGCCATTCTCATTGATCAATATGTACTGCTTATCCCGCGTTTTGACCGACAGCATCGCGATGTCTGTGTAATCCACTCCTAGCAGGCGCTTATCCTGGAGGGTAAAGAGTTCACGCGACAGATCTTTGATGACCAGAGGGTTAATCCGGTAGAGCGGCGCATCCGGTCTGGTTTCGGCAAAGGCCTCCCCGCTGTCAGGATCGGGCTGATAGAGCTTCACCGTCTGGTCCCCGTCGGTGGTATGCAGCGTGATTTTTAGCTTCGGGGCGGTCAGCGTCTTGGCAATCATGGTTCGTTCCGGACCAGGATCGATGATGCCGAGCGCCTTTAGATCTTCCAGTTTGAACAGGAGCGAGCGGACTTCCGTCTGGTCCGCCTCGGCTTCGATCGGGTAACGGATTTTCCAGGTCGGCTTGGGTTTGTTCTTCGACAGGTTGTAGAGCACGATTTCAGTCGTCGGGTAGGTCAGGCGCACCCGGTCGAGATCGGCCTGCACAAACTGTAACAAGTCCTTTCGGCGGAACGTCAGCAAGGTTTTATTGACGAAGCTTTTGGTGGTTAGGTCTGTCAGGAGGACGCTGTGCGACGAATGGCGATGGACATAGAGGGTCGATGAGAGGGGACCGTTGTCGCCGATCGACAGGGTTTCCTGTTGCGTGCCTGCGGTGACGGTGATGGTCGTAATGGGTTGCTCGAGTCCGAACGGAGCCAGGGCGCTGGGTTTTTCTTCGACGCTGCGGAGTACCTTGCCAGTCACGAGCGCACGAATCATAGACTGCACTTCCCGCGTGTCGGCATCGGTCTGGAGCGGCGCGGCAATCGCCCAGCCCTTCTGGTCCCGTCGCTTCATCTCGACCGTACCTTGCGGCGTGGAGACGGTCAGCCCGGTAATGTCCGTCTCAGGGAAGGGAAGGAGACTTTGTTGCGCGACTGCCTGCTTTTCTTCGCTCTGCTTCGCCGGCAATTCGACGAGATAGAGGTAGCCCCCCAGCCCCGCCAGAATCAACAGCAGCAATAGTGTGGGCCAATAGCGCATAAGGTTACAGCCGGCGGCGCTTTCTCCAGACCATCACGCCTGTTAGCATGGTCATGATGGGGAGGAAAAGGACTTGAATGTAGAGCAGGGCTCGTTCTTGTGTGGGATTCGGAATGAACGGCCGGAGGGCCGGCTCCTTAGGAACAATGGAGATGAGGTCCCGCTCCTCAGCCAGCCAGCCGGTGGTATGCAGGAAGAAGTCGGTGTTGCCGGGGAAGTTGAAAAACGCATTGGTGGCGAACGTCGAATTGCCCACGACCACGATAGCCGGTCTGGGCTTCCCTTCCTCCGGAGCCTTCTTGGGCGCCAGCGCGACGGCGAGCGGCAAGGGACCCTTCACGTCTTCTTTTTCATTCAAGCTGACGACGCGCCCCTGCATGTTGGTCTCGGCCCAACTGTTCGGCGATGTCCGCGCGAGCGGCACGTAGTCCCAGTCTTTTCCCGTCTGCTCGTCGAACGTCAGGTGACGGGCGAGCGGAAACAATACCGCCGCTGTCAGGTCCTGGGTAATTTCATGCTCCGTGAATGTGCGGACCAGGAGGGACGTCAGGTCCCCTTGGGCCAATCGATCCTGGAGATCGACGAGCACCCCTGGGCCCAGGGCCAGGCCGTAGTGGGCGAGCAGGGGGTCCAGTTCGGTCTTCGTATCCGGGTCGACCATCAGGAGTAGGTGCCCGCCTTTGTCCACGTAGGTTTGAATCCGGCTCTGCTCTTCGGGTGTCACTTGATTGCGAGGCCCGGCGAGGACGAGCACGGCAGTGTCGTCCGGGACGGCTGCGTCCTTCAGCAGCGACAAGCTGCCGATGTCGTAGCCCTGTTTGCTCAGCGCTTCTTTTGCCAGTGATAGGCCGTTGCGCTCTTTGTCTTCCAGGCTGCGCTCGCTGTGGCCCTCCAGAAAGACGATACGTTTCTTGGCGGGTTTGGAAATACGGAGCAACGCGCCGGTGAGTTCGACTTCCGATGGACTGGTGATGCGAATGGTTTGTCCGTTGCTCTCAAAGATGGCCGTATCGGTTCTGAAGATGCCGTAGTTCTGCGCGATCTTCGGTTGCCGTTCCGGATCGACGAATTCGACGGTGAGCTTATTCGAGGCTTGGCGATAACTTTCGAGCCGCTCTTTGTAGCCGGTATAGCCGGGGTCTTTCTCGCGCGTGAAGACGGTAATTTTCACCTCTTGCGGAAGACTGCGGAGCACACGATAGGTTTGCGGCGCCAGGGTGAAGTTCTGATTCTCCGAGAGATCCCACCGGATGGAATGGCGCGACGCCAGGAAGTTCACAATCACGAGAATGGCCGAGACCAGCAGAATCATGAGAAGGCTGTTCGCACCCATATGGGTCGAGCGACGGCTGGAAAACGCTTTGACGGCGTCGAAATGCAGGACGAAGAAAAGAATCAGACACAGGAGCGCCAGTCCTTCCGCAATCGTGACGGCCCATAGCAAATCCGGGCTGAGACTGTAGGCGATCAGGCCGGCGACGGCCAGGACGGTTCCAATGATGCCGAGCGGGAGGACTTTCAGGCTCATTTCCACCTGGTCGATTCCACCACGCGGTGGGTGAGAAAGAGCATAAAGGCCAGGCTGCTGAAGAAGTACACCAGGTCTTTGGT
>CAZXNN010000389.1:0-3462 GCA_964641915.1 uncultured Nitrospira sp.
CAAGGGCGACGCCCAGCCCATGGCAGACATGCACGAGTTCTGCGGCAAGATCAAAGCCGGCAAAGACGCGCAGAGCGACCCGAACTTTTCCATCATCGCCCGGGTCGAAGCCTTCATCTGCGGCTGGGGGCTGGCCGAAGCGCTGCGCCGCGCCGAAGCCTATCGCCAGGCCGGAGCCGACGGCATCCTCATCCACAGCGCCCTGGCCGTGCCCGATGAAATCCTGGCGTTCAAGCAGGAATGGGCCAACCGCAGCCCCGTCATCATCGTGCCCACGAAGTACTACGCCACGCCGACCGATGTGTTTCGCCAGCACGGATTTTCGATCGTCATCTGGGCCAACCACCTGCTGCGCAGCTCCGTCTCGGCCATGCAGAAAACCGCGCGCACGCTGAAGGAACAGGAACATCTCCTGTCCATCGAAGATAAAGTCGCGCCGGTGTCGGAAATTTTCCGGCTGCAGAATGCCGCGGAACTGCAAGAGGCTGAAGACCGCTATCTCCCGAAAGGCGCCGAAGATACCTGCGCCATCGTCCTGGCTGCATCGCGCGGCCACGAACTGGGCGAGCTCACCGAACACCAGCCGAAAACCATGGTCAAAATCCAGGGCACCCCAATCCTCGCCCATATCGTCGACGCCTATAATGCCGTCGGAGTCAAAGACATCGTGGTCGTTCGGGGCTATAAAAAAGAGGCCGTGAATCTTCCGAATCTCGCCTACGTCGACAACGACGACTATGCGGACACGGGCGAGCTCGCCTCCCTGCTCACCGCGCTCCAGTCGCGCCAGGGCCGGACGCAGCAGACGCTCATTTCCTACGGCGACGTGCTCTTCAATAAATACATTCCCCAGTCGCTCTGCCAGGAAGCGGATGACTGCGTGATCTTCCTCGACAGCAACTGGCGGGAGGAGGCCAGCTATGCCCGGCTCGGCGGCTTTGCCGAATGCACCATCCCCAACTCCCGGAAAGCCTTCAACGCCAAGGTCTATCTCAAGCGGCTGGGCAATGCGATCCCGGAAGCCGCCATCCACGGCGTGTGGATGGGCTTCCTCAAAGTTTCGCCGACTGCCGCCACCCTCATCACCACCGTCATCACCGAACTGCTCGCGAAGCCCGGCAACCGCAAGGCCACGATTCCCCACCTGATTCAGGAACTGCTCGCGCGCCAGCAACCCATCCGCGTCCTCTATACCGTCGGCCACTGGCTTGATATCAATAGCCTGGAAGATGTGGTCCAAGCGGGAGAGTTTTGAATCCACAGGCCGCGCCGATAGAGCGCCTTCCTGGTGAAATCGCCGCTATCGACCGAACCATCCTGACAACTTCCCACCCCGTTTCCCCCCGGCCCTGACCGCCGCCCCATACGAAGGTACTATTGTGCCGGCTGAATTCCATTCCGCATAATCCACACTTCGGCAGGCTCGACCATCCTGTCCGGATAGACGATCGCCCCTACGGAATGGAGCTTGCCGCAATGGCTGTCCGCACCACGCACACCGCATCCACATTTTTCATCTTTGGCGTCCTGCTGACAAGCTGCAGCGCGCCTCCGCCTCCCGTCGCCACTCCCGCTCCGGCCAGCCAAGAGGTCCAATTCCGCACCATGTGGGACGACATCTACGAACGCCTCAAACCGGAGATTCAAAACGGCTCCATCATCGTGGAACGCGGGAAAGCCGCCACGGCATCACTCTCGCCGCCATCCGATTCACACAAGGTGCGGCACGAGATCCGACTCCCCTCGGCCATACAGGCCCGCATCGACGGCACTCCGCCGGGTATCCCCGCCGATCGCGCCACAGACGCAGCTGCGGCACTCCCCGGCGAGGCCTCTCCCAGCGAGTTCATACGAGTCCGGTTGTCCGATCGAGTCCTCTTCGCTTCCGGAGACGATCGCATCAGTGAAGAAGGCATCACCGTTCTCGCGCGGCTCGGCGCGATTCTGAAAGACGAGGCGAATATCCGCATCGCGATTCAGGGACACACCGACAACAAACCGATCCGCGACCGGCTCCGCCATCGTTTTGCCGACAATCAGGCCCTGTCGCAGGCCAGAGCCTCGAATGCCGCGGCCATATTGGAGCGCAGCGGGGTACCGATGCCCTGGCTCAACCTCCAGTGGTTCGGAGAGAGCCAACCCATTGCAGCCAACGACTCGGAAGAGAGCCGCAAGAAAAACCGCCGCGTCGAAATCCTGATTACGCCGAAAGAAGACCGATAAACGAACGATCGCAGGGAAACACACCGCCATGTCAGCTCCGCCTCGGTCGGTCCGCCGCATACTCGTCATACTCCTGGCGCTTGCCGTCCTGGGACTTCCGACCGGCTGGATCACTCGCGCCGCCACGCTCGCATCTCTGACCACTGAGTCAACGCCTCAGGCACTGCAGAACAGCGGCCAGCCTGAGGCAGATCCCGCAGCCGCACTGCTCCAACAAGGCATTACTCTCCGGGGCAAGAAGAACGCCGGAGGAGCCATTGCGGTCCTGGAACGCGCGGTCGCCCTTGCCCCCGACCTCGTCGAGGCGCACTACCAGCTCGGACGGGCCTTCGAAGACGTGCACGAGAGCCGGCGCGCCATCACAGAATATGAGACCGTCTCCACCTTATCGCCGGATCATCTCGATGCCCAGTTCCGGCTCGGCCTGCTCTATGCCCAGCAAGAGGACCCGAGCCAGGCCATTCAACCCTTCAGCGCGATTCTTCGCGTCAATCCACAGCATCCATCCGCACGATACAACCTCGGACTCGTGCTGAAAAAGGTCGGCCGGCTTGATCAAGCGCAACGCCATTTTGAACTCGTCCTGGCACAGAATCCGTCCCACGCCGGAGCCCATACCAATCTCGGCAATATCTGGCACGACAAGCAGGATCTCCAGCGTGCCATCGCTGAATACCGCGCCGCGCTGCTCCACACCCCCGACCATCTCATGGCCCGCCGCAACCTGGCGATGGTACTTCTAGAACAAGGCGATGTAGACGGAGCCCTCGCCGAGTACGCCCAAGCCATTGCCCTCCATCACGGCGATCCGGCGCTACATGCCGAGTATGCGGCACTCTTACGACGGGCCGGACGTACGTCGGAAGCAGAACGCGAATATCGCCAAGCCCTGGCGCATCTACCGCTCACCCCGGATCAGTCCGATCGGCGTACGCAGATTGAAGCCGGCCTTCGGGAACTTTCCGCCTCACAGAGCACGCAGTAATGGCATAGTCCTCGCGTGCCGGCAGCGCAAACACCCACTTCTTCCGTTGGCGGACTTCGTGTTAGGGATTTTTCTGCTTCACCACGATCGCGCGGAGCAGTGATTCGAGCTTGGCCCTGGCGTCCTGGCTCGACCCGTTCGTGGTCAACGACGCATGCAAGTCGATCCAGGTTCCCGCCTGCACCCAGTGCGCATGGAGATGCGTATTCGTGAAGTTGGGAACCGCGCGCTCATAGGCGATCGTCTCCCAGTTG
>CAZXNN010000390.1:0-3454 GCA_964641915.1 uncultured Nitrospira sp.
GCCCAAGTCCGCTGAGCCGAACTCATGGTCCATCCAACTGGTGCCGGTAACGTGGTAGGTCTCGGTGCCGATGGTCAGAGTCCCGGCCGTTGCGAGGTTGGTGAATGAATAGTAGTGCGAGGCCTGTCCAACAGCCGCTCCCTTTTTGCTGATGCCGCGCTCTCCATGGATGACCAGCGGTTTGGCGGGATCGAGCGTCAGCGCGAGTGCAACACCATCGGCCTTGGCCTCGAGCTTCTGCTGGTCTCCAGTCCCACCGGACGATTCTGCGCGCCAGTGATCGAGCCAGACGTGCAGATGAGTGGCATCGGCCCCGGCCTTGCCCAAACCGGCGCGGCTGATGCGGTCGCTGAAGTGAAAGCGCTGACCGGTGACATCGGTGATTGCCAGATGGGCGAGATAGAGTTGATCCACCGACCAGCGGGAGGGGCGCGTCTCGATTTGATCGGGCGCGATCCCGCGACGAAAGAAGGTCAGCTCAAATCCGAATCGCCGCCCCTCGGCGGTTTCCAGATGACCGGTGTAGTACCACCATTCGGTGCGGAAGGCATCGTGCGACCCGTGATCGCGCGGGAACTCGTACTGATAACCCTCTTGCGCCAGGCGAAAGGAGGTGTCGGCGGGATCTGCCGCGGGTGCCGCTGATCCGCCGGCAGCCAGGACCCACGCCAGTCCAATCACGAGACGAGCAGCAAACGATGTCATTGCATACCATGCCCGGATGATTATTTCGGCCACCGGCTTATAGCACGCGTGGATTCGTATGCACAAATCGCCTGTATTGGTGAGGTGATTTGCAATGTGTTGCGGGGCGGTCGTGCAGGCGCTCGGCGTTGACAATTTTCACAAATCTCGGCTATCGTGAGCCATGCAAATTGATCGCGAACGCGACCAACCCACGAGCGATCCCTACGACAACGCCGTCCCGTTCATCATCCCGGAACGTGTTCCGGTGTTTGCGTTGCCCAACGTGGTCTTTTTCCCGAAGACCTATCTGCCGCTCCATATTTTCGAGCCGCGCTACCGCCAGATGGTGGCAGACGCCGCGGCGGGCGGACAGTGCGTGGCTATGGCGCTGCTGAAGGAGGGCTGGGAGGAGGACTACTACGGTCATCCCGCGATCTATCCGATCGGCTGTGTGGGGCGGCTGCTCACGGTGGAGCCATTGCCGGACGGACGGTCGAATATCCTGCTCCAGGGGTTGGAGCGGTACGAAATTCAAGAAGAGTTTTTTGAGAAGCCCTATCGGGAGGCCAGGGTGGCCCTGAAGAAGTCGGCCGTCGAGCCGTCGCTGGCCCCGGACGTGCGCCAGGCCCTGATGAAGGTGCTGGAGAAATATCTGCGCGCGCGCGAAGATGCGGCGACGTGGGAAGGCTTGTTCCGCAACGATGTGAAGGACGAAGTGCTTGTCAATACGCTCTCGACGTATTTAGATTGCACACCATTGGAAAAACAATTTCTAATCGAAGCCGAAGGTCTCCACCAGCGGGCGCGTCGTCTGAGCGACCTGATCCAGTTCATGGTGCATGATCAACAAGGCGCGAAGGGTTGGGGGTAATGGACCGGACAATTGCGATTGATGTGAATCGGCTGTGCAAGACCTACGACGGCCATAAAGCGGTCGACGATCTGTCGTTTCAGGTGTACGCAGGCGAAATCTTCGGCTTGCTGGGGCCGAACGGCGCGGGCAAGAGCACGACACTGCGCACGCTCATTACCCTGCTGCATCCGACCTCCGGCACCGCCTCGGTGCTCGGGCACGATACGGTGCGCGAGGCGGATCTGGTGCGGACGCTGTTCGGCTATGTGCCGCAGGAGCGGGCCATCGATCGATTCCTGACCGGGCGCGAGCATCTCGAATTGCTCGGGGCGCTCTACCATCTGACGAAGGAAGAAGCCACGAAGCGGATCGCCGAACTGCTCAAGCTGGTCGAGCTTGAAGAGCACGCGGACCGGCCGGCGAAGACCTATTCGGGCGGCATGAAGCGGAAGCTCGACATCGCCTGCGGGCTCTTGCCGAATCCGAAGATCCTCTTTTTGGACGAGCCGACATTGGGGTTGGATGTGCAGAGCCGGCTGCGGATCTGGGACTATATCCGGATGCTCAAGGCCCGCGGCATGACGGTGGTCATGACGACCAACTACCTCGATGAAGCGGATCAATTGTGCGACCGTCTCGCGATCATCGATTGCGGCAAGGTCAAGACGATCGGTTCGCCGGCCGAACTGAAAGTGGCGCTCGGCGGCGATATCGTCTCGCTTACGATCAAGGAAACCGCGCGGCTTGGCGCCCTGGCTTCCGCTCTCATGGGGCAGCCCGCCATTCGCACCGTGAATACGACAGCCACCGGGCTGGATATTCGCGTGGAGTCCGCTGAAAAAGCCCTTCCGGCCATCTTAGAGGCGGCGAACAAGTTGGACTGCCGCCTTGATTTTATTGACTATCACCGTCCCCGGTTGGACGATGTCTTTATCGCCCATACGGGTCGCTCTTTAAAAGACGCGGCTCCGGCGGAAGAAACAGTATAGGGAGATTCATGGCGCACTATTGGCAGGAAATCGGGGCTCTGACGATGCGGTGGGTTCGCCGCCTGAGCCGGGAAAAATTCAGCATGCTCTTCACGCTGGTGCAGCCGATGCTGTTCTGGCTGATCTTCTTCGGCAATCTGTTTCAACGGGCCGCGGACGTGCAGGTGACCCAGGCGCCCAACTACATCAGCTTCCTCGCGGCCGGGGTGGTCGTGATGACGGTGCTGAATAACGGGCTGGCCGGCGGCGTCGATCTGCTGTTCGACAAGGAAAACGGCTTTCTTGAACGGTTGATGTCCGCGCCGATTCACCGGAGCTCGGTCATTCTGAGCCGGTTTATCTTCGTGATGACGATTACGTCCCTGCAAGTGTTGGTGATCCTCGGCATCGCGTTTCTCTTCGGCGTGCATCCGGCCACAGGCTTGCTCGGCGTGGCCACGATCCTCCTGATCGGCATGTTGTTCGGCGTGGGGCTGACGGCCATCTCGATGGCAATGGCCTTTTCGGTGAAGAGCCACGGGGACTTTTTCTCGGTGCTCGGATTCCTGTCGCTGCCGATGATTTTCCTCAGTTCGGCGCTGGTGCCGCTGACGGCCATGCCGACCTGGATGAGTGTCCTGGCGCAATTCAATCCCATGACCTGGGCAATCGACGCCGTGCGGCCGCTGATTCTGACCAATTGGAACGATGCGCTGCCGCATGTGGGCATGGCGATTGTCGTGATGCTTATTTTCGATGCACTTTGTTTGTACGGTGGAGCGAAGGCTTTCCGCCGGGCGATGGGCTAGCAGGCAGGATGGTGAACTTGCCGCCCAGCGGCGTTCTCGCGGCGCTCAGAGGCTCAACGTACAGGGGACACTTGCGGCAAAGTACCTATCCGCTCGCATGTGATCGAAGCGAGCGGGTCAAGCGAAGCTTGGTATGT
>CAZXNN010000391.1:0-3448 GCA_964641915.1 uncultured Nitrospira sp.
TGTGGCGAGTTGGGGGATTGCGTTCTTTGAGTATTGCTTTCAGGTGCCGGCCAACCGCATCGGGCACTATGAGTTCACCGCTGCTCAATTGAAAACGATTCAGGAAGTAATTACCCTCGTCGTGTTTTGCATCTTTTCGGTGCTGTATCTCAAAGAGCCGCTGAAGTGGAACTATCTGGCGGGGTTCGGCCTGATGATCGGGGCAGTCTTTTTGATCTTCAAAGAGTGGTAGCGGACGCTAATTTAAAAACCAGCGGTCGTAGAGATACAGCAGATCGAACGTCAGGCGGGCGCCGAAAGTCGGGCCGTAGTCTTTCTGGTTGATCAGATCATTCCAGGTCTCAAAATTTACAGCGGCATAGCGAATCGCGATGGAGACAAACCGCTCTTCCAGCGACGCCTTTTTAGTGTCGACGAACAGGCCTGAGTCGATCGTGGCCGCGATCTCGATTTCCCATGGAGTGTGACAGGAGCAGCCCCAGTCGGCATAGTTGCCGATCGCAACCGAGCCTTGCGCGATCCAGGAAGTTGCGGCCACTTCCCGAAAGGCCGCGCCGCCGAACGGCCGCCCCACGCGGCCCATCGCGGAAATCCGCAGATGGTCGGAAACCCACGGCACCGCGGCAAACGGGGAGAGTCGGCGGAACCCGGCCTGGGCGTACGGCTCATAGTAGAGCGATCCGCCGGCGGCCCCCACTCCGGCAAAGAACACGTCGTCCGATCCCCACAGGCTCATCCAGCGTGTGAGTGAACCGCTGATCATGAAGTCGTCCGTCTCCCGCTTATTGCCGACGGGAACCGGGTCGAAGCCGCGCAGTTTGTGAATCACGTCATTCTGCAGGAAGCGGCTGAATCCGTCGCGCGTCGGCCCTCCGCCGGCGGTGAAATTGGCGTTCCACCCTTTCAAGGTTTCCAGCCGTTCCGTCCAGCTGAGCGAAAAGAAATTGAACCCCATCGTTTCCCGGATGTCATTGTAGCGGTTGCCGGCCCCGTCGAACTCCGTGAACCGGTCGACGACGGTGAGCCCGAGCGCCAGTGTGCGGTCGTGGTCGGGATAGCCGATCGCTCCCCAATGGATGCTCTGAGCCGGGGGCTCGGCATGGCCGGCCGCAGGCACCGACATGAGGAGGGCCGTAGCAAGTAGAGTGAGCCGGATGAGCTCGGGAAGTTTCATAGGAGGCATCTTGCTAGGGATCGGGAGTTCACGCAAGGGGAAATAAAGTCAGCGCATCCGCTTGCAGTGAGGAGTGTCGATTACTAGAATGGCGGCGCACATCCGTAGGGAGGATTCGTATGGCGACCAAGAAGAAAGATTCAGCCAAGTCCGCTGCTGCCGCGAAACCGTCGAGCACGGCCGAAGACTTCGAAAAGCTCGGCGTGTTCTATCTGGGCCGGCCGTACGACATGGCGGCGAAACAGGCAAAACCGGGGTGGCTGCTCTACGATTCGAAAGATCTCGTGACCCATGCGGTCTGTGTCGGCATGACCGGCAGCGGCAAGACCGGTCTCTGTCTCTCGCTTCTCGAAGAAGCGGCCATCGACAATATCCCCGCCATCATCATCGACCCCAAGGGCGATCTCGGCAACCTGATGCTGACCTTTCCTGGTTTGAAAGCCGAAGAGTTTCAGCCCTGGATCAATGAAGACGATGCACGAAAGAAAGGGCTGTCTCCCGCTGACTATGCCAAGGCGCAAGCGGAACTCTGGGCCAAAGGGCTGGCCGGCTGGCAGCAGGACGGCGCGCGCATTCAGCGGCTGCGGGATGCGGCCGATGTCGCCATCTATACGCCGGGCAGCAACGCGGGACTTCCGGTCTCCATCCTGAAGTCTTTTGCCGCTCCGGCTGCCGATGTGCGCGAGGATGCCGAGCTCTTCCGCGAACGGGTCAGCACGACGGTGACAAGCTTACTGGGCCTGCTCGGGATCGAAGCCGATCCGATCCAGAGCCGCGAACACATTCTGCTCTCGACAATTCTGGACCGCACATGGAGGAACGAAGAGGATCTGGATCTGGCCGCGCTGATCCACGCCATTCACACTCCGCCGGTCACGAAAATCGGCGTGATGGATGTGGATGCTTTCTTCCCGTCGAAGGACCGCTTTGCCCTGGCCATGAAGTTGAACAATCTGCTCGCGGCGCCCGGCTTTCAATCCTGGCTCGAAGGGGAAGCGCTCGATATCCAGTCGCTCCTCTACACGCCGGCGGGCAAGCCGCGGCTGGCGATTTTCTCCATCGCGCATCTGAACGATGCCGAGCGGATGTTCTTCGTGACGCTCCTATTGAGTCAGATGGTCGGATGGATGCGGGCGCAATCGGGCACGACCAGCCTGCGCGCGCTCCTCTATATGGATGAAATCTTCGGCTACTTCCCGCCGGTGGCGAATCCGCCGTCGAAGCTGCCGCTGATGACTTTGCTCAAGCAGGCGCGCGCCTTTGGTCTCGGCGTCGTACTGGCCACGCAGAATCCGGTTGATCTCGATTACAAGGGTCTGACCAACACCGGCACCTGGTTCATCGGCAGGTTGCAGACGGAGCGCGACAAGGCGCGGGTGCTCGAAGGTTTGGAAGGCGCTTCTTCCAGCGCGGGAAAGAAATTCGACAAGGGCCGTATGGAACAAACGCTCGCGGGCCTCGGCAACCGCATTTTCCTGATGAACAATGTCCATGAGAATGAGCCGGTCGTCTTCGAAACTCGCTGGTGCCTGTCGTATCTGCGCGGACCTCTGACGAGAACGCAAATCAAGCAGCTGATGGATCCGCGAAGAAGGACAGAGGTTGGAGGCGGGAGGTTGGAGGCAGGAACTTCCGGGGTCACACCTCACACCTCAAGCCTCAAACTTTCCGCGGCTCGTCCCATCGTCCTGCCGGATGTGCCGCAGCAATTTGTGCCGTTGCGGGGGTCTCAGCCGGAAGGGAGTGAGCTCGTGTACGCCCCGATGCTGCTGGGGTCGTCCCAGATTCGGTTCTCCGATACGAAGAGCGGCATCGACCAGATGCAGGATGTGACGGTGTTGGTGCCCATGACCGACAGCGCGGTGCCCGTCGATTGGGATCATGCTATGGCTGCCGAGTTGGCCATCGCCGACCTGGAACAGTCGCCGGAGAGTGGTGCGCAGTTCCTTCCGCTTCCTGCCAGCGCCAGTAAGGCCAGGAGCTACGCAGATTGGAACAAAGATTTCGGTGGCTGGCTGTTCAGGACCCAGAAACTCGAGTTATTGAAAAGCCCGACGACGAAAGACGTGTCCAAACCGGGGGAGTCCGAACGGGATTTTCGTATACGACTCCAACAGTCCGGCCGCGAGGTGCGAGACAAGGCGGCCGAGACCTTGCGTCAGAAGTATGCGCCCAAGATCGCCGCGTTGGAAGAGCGCATCCGGCGAGCTGAACAGATGAAGACCAGGCAGCAGGCGGAGTCCCGTTCCAGCCAGATGCAGGCGGCGATTTCAG
>CAZXNN010000392.1:0-3443 GCA_964641915.1 uncultured Nitrospira sp.
AGCAAGCCGCAATTGAAAATGCTTGTGGCTACTACAAGCGCAATAGCGGGCCAGCCGAGTACTACAGCTGTTTGCGAAAAGAGATGGGCAACCTTTCCAACTCTGCGGGGCGTCCTGACCTCTCTCGCGCCTCCGCGTCGGAGCAAGCCGCAATTGAAAATGCTTGTGGCTACTACAAGCGCAATAGCGGGCCAGCTGAGTACTACAGCTGTTTGCGAAAAGAATTGGGCAGCCTAGGGTACAGGTGAACGGGCCGCGTGGACAACAACATGACAAAAGCCATTTGCTTCAACTGCGGTTTGGAAAAGGCAGGCGCCTTGTTGGCCTGCTCCGGATGCGGCACTACCCCTCGGACGAATAACGAACTTGCTCTGTCGCTCGTACTGACTGATCACCTCTCGTCGAAATTGCAGCTGGCACATTACAGCCATGAGCTTCGCAATCATTTGAAGCTCTCCGTGCCATCTGACGCATTGGCTCAGGCTCGAGAAGCCTTGAAGGACCCTCAGCTCCTGGCGATGCTCGGTGCGCAACCGGCGACGCCCGCTACATCGACATCAACCACAGCGGCAACGCGTCAGTCACCACCGGCCCCTTCTGCAGCCCCACAGAGAACGGCTCCGCCGCCACCGAATACCAAACCGAAACGTCGCCCAACCAAGACGGCCCTGCATCATTCCCCGTTTGCCGTCTTGGGCGTGACGACACGCGACGACCGCAGACGCGTCGTCGAGCTTGCAGAAGAGAAGTCGCTGGAGCTAGATCACGAGGTTTGCCAGAAGGCGCGTTCTGATCTCACCAATCCTCGCAGCCGTTTGAGTGTGGAGATGGCATGGCTGCCCGGCGTATCGCCACGCAAAGCATCTCAACTGGTTGAGAGTCTGTTGCAAGACCCAATGGCGATTCGTGAAGAGTCTGGCCTGCCTACGCTGGCACATCTGAACTTGCTGGCCGCCGCGTTTGAGTCTGTGGATGGTGGGCACGATGCGGATGACTTGGCGGAGTTCATCATGGAGACCGCCTACCTTGCCGAGGAGCTAAACCCGGAGGATGTCCTGCGCGACATCAACGAGGATCGCGCCGTTTCCGGCTTTCCGGAAGTGCGTGCACTTGACCAGATCGAAGCCGAGCTGGCCGAGCGCAAGCGGTACTACCGTGGTGCCATCAAGGATGCGCTCAACAGGCTGCCGCCAATGACGCTCATCCAAGTGATGACCGAAACGGTCGACGGTGTGACCTCCGGTGGCGAGGATCATGCGCCGGGACTGATCGATGACCTCGTGGACAGCTACGAAGTGGAAACCCAGGGCATCCTGCAAAGAGAGGCCGAGAACGTCCACAAGCTCATCAAAGTGGCCAGGGAGCACGCTGGCTCCGGCGAAGCAGCCGTCAAGCCCTACGTGGACAAACTTGATGCGGTTGCACGCAATTGGGACAAGATCGCCCAGCCCATTCAACTGAGTTCGAAAGCGCGCGGCATCGACCACGAAGCAAGCCGTGACTTGGCGTATGAGATTCGTAGCCTCGCCATCGACCTGTTCAACAAACATGACATGCTGACGCAATCTCAGCGACTGACCGGCCTAATTCAGGAGATTTTTTCCGAGGTTCCCGACGTTGCGGATCGGGTTGAGGAAGATGCTGACGCGCTTGCGAACATCTTCCAACAGCGCAAGCAGGCAGCAGCGCGTCAAGACGAGTGGGCGCGTGAAATCACCTACCGCGCCGAGATTGGCGTCATGTTCAAGGATACGTTGAGCATTTCGCCCCAAGGCATATCGTGGAAAGGCCAGAACTTTCCGCTCGACTCGATCACGCGCGTTCGTTGGGGTGGCGTCAGCCATTCCGTCAATGGCATTCCCACCGGAACGACCTACACGATTGCGTTCGGCAACCGAAATTCCGAAGCCGTCGTGGAACTGAAGAAGCAGGACATCTACAGCACGTTCACTGACAAGCTCTGGCGTGCTGTCTGCGTGCGTCTTCTTACCGAGATGCTCGAAGCCTTGAAGGATGGGCGCGACCTGCACTTCGGCGACTCGCTCCTGCACGACGACGGCATCACGCTGGTGAAGCGCAAGTTCCTCGGCTCCAACGAGAGGGTTCGCTGCTCATGGAGTCAAATCCATGTGTGGAGCGCCGATGGTTCGTTCTGCATCGGAGCCAAGGACGACAAGAAGGTCAACGCCGGGATTTCCTACATTCACGGGGCAAACACCCACATTCTGGAGCAAGCCATTCGCATGGCGTTCAAGAAGCCGGGACTGCGCCGTTTGAGTGAATTGTTGCAATGATTTAGTGGGAGTTCAGGGAGGCAGCGTTATGGGATTTCTTTCCAACTTATTCGGGGGCAACAAGGAAGACAAGGCGTTGCGTGAAGCACTGGCGCACATACACCGCATCCTTGATGACGAGGCGTTTCAAATGGAACTCGTTCATCCTGCGATGAAGGCGATGCTGGAGTCCGCTCCGGCCTACGACAAAGACCCGAACGGCACCGGCCCATTTGGATTCATCGAGACCAATCCGGTTCCGGTCAACGGGCCAATCGGTCAACTTGCATATCTGTCCAAACTCGAAACCCAGGATGGCCAGCGCATCCTGTTCCACCGCCTCGGAGCCATCGGCACGGTGGATGTGTTCGAGGCGGTGTCATTCAACGGAGCAGAATGGTTCATCCTGTTCGTCGATCTTTACCATCCCCGGCGCTCACGTCTCACGCCGGATGGCTTCCGATTCACAAAGGATGTTGCCCAGTTTTCCGGCTTCCACAAATTCTGCGAGAACTTCCCCTACGACTTCGTCGAGAAGAAGGGATCGGAACGCGAATCGGGGCTGAGCATGGCGTACGTCGCCATCAGCAAGGTGTCCGACCAGATCCAGAACCGTGTTTTCAACAGGCCGCTGGCCCACAAGGCCAAGCTCGACCTCGTGAAAAGCCGCTTGTCGAGCTTCCAATCCCAATAGGTGATGGCGATGAGGAAGCTCCTTCTGGCGGCACTTGCGGCATTGATGAGCCTCCAGGCAGCGCCAGCGCTAGCCGAGAACTACGAGGTGAACCTGACCCGCAAGGGCAGCAACGTTTACAAAATCGACGGCAAAGACATCATCATCCAGACGCGCTACTGCTACGTCTACGCCTACTCCGAAGAGGCGATCTTCAAAACATCAGGCTATGGCGGCGAGCTGATTTTCTTCGACAGCAAGGACAAATGTGACGTGAAGGCGGTCTTTGGCGTGTCGAAGCAGAAGCCGGGGAAATACGTGGTGACGGTCAGCCGTGAGGACGATGACTGGTTTGAGGTCTTTGGAACCAGCTCATACATCAAGACATCGAGCTGCCTGTCCCTTGCCCTTGGCGAGGAGGCTTACCTGACCATTGCGAATTCCGGCTTCGGAAGGCTGCGCTTCAAAGATGGCAACGACTGCATGGTCGAAGCCGT
>CAZXNN010000393.1:0-3435 GCA_964641915.1 uncultured Nitrospira sp.
CGGAGTTTGAGGGATGTCTATGGGTTTCACTATTAATCGCAGCCAAATTGATCAGGTACTGACGGTGCTGCACCAACAGGAAAAGCGGTGTTCGGTTGATGAGGTGCTAGGGTTCTGTTCCGACCTGACAGAGGATCAAGTCTTGCTGGCGATCGACTATCTGACCCGAACAGGTCAGGTATGCCGGACGCTGGATGCTAACCGGACCTCCTGGGTGCCGGTGTAATACTTGTAGTTGAAGCGTGATTGGTCATCTTTGAGCATGATGCGCGATCCGTGAAACGCGAACGAAACGGTTCCTAAAGTTGGCATAAGTGCACCCGGCGAGAGGCGATCCATAGATACCTGGCCGGAGGAATTCAAAGCAAGAGCCATTCTCTCCATTTGGGAAAGCGAGCATGTGACACGAGGACAGAAGGAGGTGCCCATGAAGTCTTACATGGAAACCCAGACACTTGAACTCTCGGGTGACACAGCGCCGGTGACGACTTGCGTGCACGGGCGGCTTATCGATGATATCCTGACAAACAAGGGGAAACGGACCGGCCAGGTGCGCTGTCTCGAATGTGGTGCGATCTTTGATGATCCGTATCACGGGCTCAGGTGACAACCAGAGGCGACAATTCGATCATGTACGCTTCGGCACAACGGCGTATTGTGTATCGATGGGATGCAGAGTTTCGAAATACATTCATTCGATCAACTAGTAGGAGGGGAGGAGTTATGAGCTGGACCAAAACGATCATGGTTACAAGTGCAGTGTGTGGAGTGCTCGCAGGAGGTGTCACGAGTTCGGCCTTCGCGGCCGAGGACGGGCACATTCAGGAGGTCATCAAGCACGCGAAGGAAGGGATTACCCACGAAAAGGAAGTGATCAAGCATCTGGAGGAAGCCAGCAAAGGCAGTGAGAATGCGCACGCCAAGGAAGCGCTCGACCATGCCAAGGCATCACTGAAGCACGCAGAGGAGTCGCTCACACATGCAGAGCAGGCCCATCAGCCGGCCAAAAAGAAGTAAGCCTATAAGCTCTCCGTCGCACGGCACGCGGAATCGGTCTAAGCGTGGACTCTTCACGCCTCCGGCGTCAGGAATGAGTTTGGGAGTCGCTCACTTTTCTGCATGAAGGAGAAAACCATGATTACCAAAACACTGGTTGGGGCCATCGCGATCCTGAGCTTCGTCGGTTTGCATGTTCAGCCAGCCCTGGCGAATTCAGACGGTGCCTACTCGCATGGCTCTGGAGGCGAACACGGGTATTGGGAAGAGATGAAGGGCCATCAGTCCCATGCCGCCGATCATCTCCGACATCTATTGAAACATGACAAAGAAATTGGACTGACGGAGGAGCAGATCAAGAAACTGAAGGCGATCGAATTAGAGTATGACCGCGCGCACATCAAGGCCGAGGCAGACATCCATGTGGCCGAACGGGAATTGCGCGCCTTAGCCGAGGACGATAAGACCGAGCTGACCGCCCTCGAGGCCAAGGTGAAGCAGAGTGAGATGCTGGAAGTGGGCCTGCGTATGGCGGCCTTCAAGGCTCGGCGTGATGCATTGGCGGTCCTGACGCCGGAACAGCAGGAGAAAGCCAAGGTGGCCCATGAGAAGCGGATGCACGAGATGATGAGTGGAACACACGGGGCCATGCCGGGAAAGGGACATTAATCGTCCCAGAGAATTCGCTGTTCTGTCGCAAAGAGGAACATGTTGACCAACCTGATTAGGCGGGAAGCATATTGGATGGTTCAGCCAATGCTCATATGTTTCATGATACGGGCCGGTGCGAAGCCTCCCAGTTGTTGACGCGGAATAAGGCTCTCATGAAAGCGGCAGAACTGCTGGTTCGATGTTTGGAAAATGAAAGCGTCCAGCTTGTCTTTGGCCTACCCGGCGAGGAAACGCTGGAACTGATGGATGCCTTCCTCGATTCCCGCATTCGCTTTATCGAGACGCGGCATGAACAGGGGGCGGCCTTCATGGCCGACGTCTATGGACGACTGAGCGGGAAGGCAGGGGTTTGCCTGTCGACGCTGGGACCCGGCGCGACCAATTTACTGACTGGTGTGGTTGATGCCAACCTCGACCGAGCTCCTCTGGTTGCCCTTACAGGACAAGCGGCATTGAATCGCCGCCACAAGGAATCTCACCAGTACATCGAGGTAATCTCACTGTTCAAGCCCATCACAAAATGGAACACCTCGATTCCGAAAGCAGAGGTCATTCCAGAAGCGATTCGAAAGGCGTTCAAGATTGCGCAGGCGGAAAAGCCGGGGGCGACTCATGTGGAGCTTCCGGAAGATGTGGCAGATGAAGAGCTCAGCGATGCCGGCGGGATGGAGCCTCTCTTTGTGCAAGCGCCAGTCACACCTGAGCCGGCACCCAGCCAGATCTCCCGAGCAGTTCGTGCGATCGCCGCCGCACAGCGCCCTGTCATCCTTGCCGGGAACGGCGTGATCCGCGGTCGTGCGCACGAGGCGGTTCGACAGTTCGCTCGGCGCCTGCAGATTCCTGTGCTCCACACCTTCATGTCCAAAGGGGTCCTTCCTGACAGCGATCGGCTCTCACTGTACACGATCGGCCTTCTAGCACGAGATTATGCCTCGGTGGTCATGGAGCAGGCGGACGTGGTGATTACCTTGGGATATGATTTCGTGGAATACGCGCCCTGTCTCTGGAACCCGCGCCGGGACAAGCGCATCGTACACCTTGATGTGTCACCGGCAGAGGTTGACGCACACTACATCGTCGAGGTCGGTGTGCTGGGCAATCTCCGTCTTTCCTTGGATCTTCTCGCGGAGAAGGTGAAGCCCTTCGATTCCCCATGGGCTCGGGAGGCCCGAAAGACGGTCGTCGATGGATTCGAAAGGGGGCTAGCCGTCGCGGCTGCCTGGCCGATGCGGCCGCAGCACATCGTGCAGGATCTGCACGCCGTGCTTGAGCCCGACGATCTGGTGATCTGTGACGTTGGTGCGCATAAACTCTGGATGGCTCGGATGTTTCCGTGCGAGGTTGCCAATTCGTGCATCATCTCGAACGGCTTTGCTGCGATGGGGATTGCTCTCCCGGGTGCGATCGCCGCAAAGTTACTGTATCCCGAACGGCGCGTGGTGGCGGTGACCGGCGACGGAGGTTTTCTCATGAACTCGCAGGAGCTGGAGACGGCGGTGCGTTTGGGATTACCGCTGGTCATCCTGATCTGGCGAGACGATGGCTACGGTGTGATCCGCTGGAAGCAGCAGGTGCGCTTCGGACGGACGTCATCGGTGGATTTCGGCAATCCGGATCTTGTGCGCTATGCCCAGAGTTTCGGTGCGGTCGGGTATCGCGTGACGGACCAATCCGAACTTCGGCCCATGCTCGCCGACGCACTGAAGAGTACCGTGCCGGTGGTGATCGATTGCCCAGTTGATTATGCCGAGAATCTTCGCCTGACGG
>CAZXNN010000394.1:0-3420 GCA_964641915.1 uncultured Nitrospira sp.
CGCCGGATGTTCTGACGGATGCCACGGCGGACCTGACATGGGCGCTAATTCTGGCGGTGGCCCGGCGGGTGGTGGAAGGCGACCGGTGGGTCCGCTCCGGGACCTGGCCTGGGTGGGCGCCGACTCAAATGCTGGGGACGGATGTGACGGGAAAAACGCTCGGCATCATCGGCATGGGGCGGATCGGGCAAGCCGTCGCGCAGCGTGCGCAAGGGTTTCGCATGCCGGTGCTCTATGCCAGCCGCCGGCCCTGCACCCCTCCACCCGGTGTCACCACCTGGACTCACCGGCCGTTTGATGAGGTCCTGACGGAGGCCGACTTCATTTCGTTGCATGTGCCTCTGTCGGATACGACACGCCATCTCATTGGATCGCGCGAGCTGACCAGGACGAAATCCACCGCATTTCTCATCAACACCTCTCGCGGCCCGGTCATCGATGAAGCTGCCCTGCTCGCCGCTTTGCAACAGGGCACGATTGCCGGAGCAGGGCTCGATGTCTATGAACGGGAGCCGGTGATTCTGTCGGGGTTGGAACAGCTCTCGAACGTCGTGCTGCTGCCTCATCTGGGATCCGCCACGCTCGATGCGCGCATCAAGATGGGCATGATCTGTGTGGAGAATATTGCGGCGGTGCTCGGAGGCCGGCCTCCGCTGAACCCGGTGACCCGGTAGGATTAGCTGGCGAGACGGAATTCTTTCGGATCGGCTTGCGCCTTCCCCCGGAGCGACTCCAACCGTTGCGGCACATCATGGAACGACGGGATCAGCTGATAGGTGCTGACCGCCTGCTCCCATTGCGACTCGGCTTCATACAACATCCCCAACTCGTAGCGAACCGCCTGCCCCTTCCCACCCTGGCAGCGAGGATCCGACAGGACCGCCTCCAAACCGCGAATCGCCTGTGCATACGCACGCTGGTCCTTGAGACAGAGCGCGGTCATCAGGCAGGAATCCAGGTAGAACGAATCGGCTGACTTGGACACATGAAACTCGTCCATCGCGTCTTCGTAGAGCCCCATGTTCTTGTAGGCGATCCCCAACGTGAAATGCGCTTCATAGTCGGGGGTTGGCGCCGAAGCCTCCGCCGGTCCCGCCTCATCCGCACTCGGCTGCATCGCCATCGGTTCGACGGACACAGGCTCGATGTGCTGGGGCGCGTCATCCGGAATGCTCGCCAGCCAGGCGCCTTGAGCCTGCGGCTCATCGCCTGCCGCCACGCTCGCCGGCTCCGGTGACGGCACGGCATCGGCGGTTTGTTCGCTTGTGTTCACGGGTCCGCCGAAGGCCGGCACGACGTCGTTCTCGGGAAGATCCCATACCTCGACGGGCTTGGCGGACCGGACGGTGAACGGATGATCGTCCGGAGCAGCTCCATCCAACGTGAATTTCGGAGGCTCCGCTGCCGATGGGGTTGCAACCGGCGTTGAATCTGGCAGGACCGGTTCCGTCACTGACTGTGCGACCGGCTCGACCACACCCGCCGACTCGGCCGGCGTCTCCCCACCCATGAGGACGGTCAAGCGCGTGACCAAATCTGAGTCCGGCGCAAGCACCTTCACCTTCTCAAACAGCTCTTCGTGCAAACTCTCCATCCCTGCTTCGGGATGTAGCAACAAGAGTTCCACCGCCCTCGCATACTGCTGTGCGGCAGCAGCGGAGTCGCCTTTTTCCTCGAAGAGTTCAGCCGACAATTCAATCAGCGGCACGGAATTGGGCTCCGCAGCCAGGAACTCCGAGACCAGCGCTTCCGCCAATGGATAATCCTGGGCACGGAGCGCCGCGCCGGCCAGAAAACGATATTCTCCCAAGGCGACCTGCACATCGCCACGCTGCAAATGCAATCGCGCGAGCAACTGGCACACCTGAGGATTCCCCGGTTCCCGCGTCAGCAGCTGGTTAAGAATCGCTTCCGCTCCGGCATACTGTTGCTCATCCATCCGGCGCGTCGCTTCCGCAAGCAGATCCAACGGCTCCGATGGCCGGCTGGCCATAGTGACCGGCCCGCCTGACGCCGCAGGTTTCCCGGGAGCCGCGCCGCCTTTTTTCGCCCCCTCCACAAACTGCGCCGCTTCATTGTTCTTGGGATCGATCCGTAACACGGCGAGATAGGCATCCTTCGCCTCATCGTACCGGCCCTGCGCCGATCGCTCGCGCCCGAGTTGCAGATAGACCTTGGTCGCTTCGTCCTGAAGATTTTCCTGAAGGCACAGCTCGGCGACCCGCTGCTGCGCGTCGAGATTAGAGGGGTCCTGACTGACGATTTTCTTATAGACCTCGAGGGCTTCTTTGCCCTTGCGTTCCTTGAGGTAGTACTTGCCGAGCGTGAGATAGTCCTGGACGGCGCTGCTCAACAATCCACGTTCCGCATTGAGGTCCCCGAGATGGCGGTAGACTTCGTACCGGGTAGGATCGACCTTGAGGATTTTTTTATAGGTCGCGATCGCCTTCAGCGTGGCGCCTTCCGATCGGAAACCGGCTGCCGCTTGAAGGAATGCGGTGATGGCTTCGGGCATGGCGTTGCGCTTGAGATGCAGATCGCCGATGGAGTTGTGAATGCTGCCGTCGTTCGGAGCTTCTCCGGCCAGCTTCCGCCACTCAGCTATAGCCGCGTCGTACTGGCCTTTCGCGGCCAACAACTGCGCACTTTGGAGAACTTTTGTCCGATCAAGCGCCAAGACAGACCTCTATGAAGAAGAATAGGCAAACGCTAACAGTCTCAATAGGTTTTGTCCAGAAAATGGCAGAAACGAAAGGGGCGTGTTTTCCCTGAAGAAAACACGCCCCCACCCTGGCGGTCTATGCAGAAGTTTACGCGGACAGCTCGCCCTTCAACACGTTGGCGGCTTGCGGCCCTTTCGCTCCTTGAACGATGTCGAACTCAACCGGCTCACCTTCTTTCAAAGTCTTAAAGCCATCGCCCTGAAGCGCCGAATAGTGCACAAAGACATCATCCCCGCTATCCAATCTGATAAAGCCGAAACCCTTCCGATCATTGAACCACTTCACTGTTCCTTTGGTCTTCACAAGATCCTCCTTTTCTCAATGACTACGTGTAGTTACGCAGTCGCCCAAACACGCCGTACAGAGACACAGATGATTGCGATGAACAGAAAGAGAGAAGTGAGGAGATCGGCTGACGGGCGTCTGCAAAAAATTGAATCACGCACAGAACCCATCGGTGAAATGAAAAAGCGAAGTGGAAGTACCACAGCACTTTCACCTTGTCAAGGGACGCATTCGGCCCGGGCCATATCCGCACGCGGTTTACAAGGTCGCACGACTGCCCTATAGTGCCGCAACGCGCTTACGACCGTTACGCTTGTGATTCTACGAACACTACTCGACCGGTATATTTTCACAGAACTCCTCGCCCCCTTCGGGTTAAGCCTGGGTGCGCTGTGCTTCGTGATGCTGACGC
>CAZXNN010000395.1:0-3416 GCA_964641915.1 uncultured Nitrospira sp.
TGGGACGTGGAACTTTTGCGCGTCCTCGTGAGCCGAAAGGGAACTCAGGTCGATGCACAATGGGCGATTCATCCTCAATTGAAACAGGATCTGCTTCCGGAAGAATGGAAAGAAGTGACCGACCTGATGGCCAAAGTCACCGATATTGTCGGCAGTCGCTTTTCCGAAGTGCTCCAGAACGTTGAGCCTGATCCTCCCGGTCATGCCTGACCCTGAACCAGTAGCCCAAACTTCTCGCATCGTTTGTTCTCATCCCCCGTACGGCCAAAGGAGCTGAACTATGGAGTCGTATTATCATGCACACGATCTGGGTAAATTCTCCGAGATGGGCAAGGGTAATAAGGAACTCTGGGACAAGTTCATGAACTACTACAGTGCGGTATTCGCGGAAGGGGCCCTCACGGAGCGGGAGAAAGCCTTGATCGCCCTAGCCGTTGCGCATGCCGTGCAATGTCCCTATTGCATCGATGCCTATACGCAGGCGTCGCTGGAGAAGGGATCGAATGTTGAGGAAATGACCGAAGCAGTGCACGTCGCCTGCGCGATTAGGGGAGGCGCGTCGCTCGTGCATGGCGTCCAGATGCGGAATGTGGCCGAGAAGTTATCGATGTAAGAGCGACCGCTCGCACCTGCCGGCGGCCGGGCGTAGCTCAGAGAAATTGGTTTTCTGGAATTGCGAGCGTGAAGTATTTCTCCCGCTCTTCATAGAGGATACGACGACTCGTCAAAACACCCAGTGCATCATTCAGCTCGTCATCAGACAGTGTCCTGTCCTGCTTCGCTTCTTTCAGTACGACCTGAATCTGATCCCTGCTCTTCGCAGCGTCATTGCAAGCCTCGATGATGCCTGCGGCTGGCCAATCGAACCGCTGCCTGGTCGGAACCTGAGGATCCCGCCCATCGTAGACCGTGATGTAGTCCATAGACTTGGAGTAATACAAAAACGGTCGGTCGCTGCCGCGCGCCCGTCGCTGCCATTCCTCCACAAGACTCACGAGCTCTTGGTAGAGGTGCGGGTCCACCGGCCAGTGATCCAGCTCATACTCGAAATCATAGGCGACCTTGAGTAAATCCAGGCGCGCCGCATCATACACATACTCATAGGCCATTCCCGGCCCCGTAATCCGCACACCATACTCATGCGGACGCGTAAAGTAGGGACTGAACCGCTGCAGCCAGAATTTCCCGGTCGCTTCCGGCGCCTGCAAATGGAAGAGCGAGGGAAGCAACTCGATCTGACGCCGATAATCCTCGTTCGTCTCGCCAGGGAAACCCAGCAGAATATTCCAGGACACCGCGACACGGTAGTAGCTGCTCCACTTCAGGCAAAGGATGTTCTGCATGGGCGTCACGCCCTTATCCATCGCCTTGAGCTGCGACAGGCTCAGACTTTCCAGTCCCGGCTGCATGCACTTCACGCCCCCCACCGCGAGCGTGCGGATCTGACTCTTCTGCAGATTGCTCTTGGTTTCGATGAACACGTCGAGATCGCAGTGCGCAGCAGCAAACTGGCCGAACAGATTCTCGACATACTTCATGTCGATGATGTTATCAACCAATCGAAATCGGGTCGTGTCATACCGGCTGGAGAGCGCCGTCATCTCGCGCGCCGCCTGATCCGGCGCTTTCGCGCGGAACTTCATACTCTGGGCATTGAGTCCACAGAACGTGCAGTGGTGCTTCTCCCCCCACCAACAACCGCGCGAGCCTTCGTAGAGGAGAATGCGGTCCAGGCCCTGCGCTGCATCACCGAGTTCGGCCAACAGATGGTAGTAGTCGTCGTAGTCCGGAGGCCCGGTCTTCGCGAAATCGGCAAACAGCGCCGGATTCGGCGTAAACCGAATCTGATCCTGCTCTCGGAAGATCACTCCATTCGAAACCGGGTCAGACGTCCCCTCTAGGACATGGCGCACGAGGGGAGGCACCACCTCTTCTCCTTCACCCACCACGACATAGTCGATAAAGGGAAACGCCCGGAAGTATTCCATCCCCATCTCGCCGTCGTAGTTCGCCCCGCCGAAGACGATCTTCACCTCCGGATACAGATCCTTGATCATCTTCGCCAACGTCAAGCTCGCCACATTCTGATCGAACGTCGAGGTAAAGCCGACGAGTTTGTACTGCCCCCAATCAATCGCCGTCATCGCCCAGGTCAGAAACTGCGGCGCCGTCCTCGTCGCCATGTCTTCAAAAAAAGAGATCGGCTGCCCGCTCTCCTGAGCCACTTGCTCGAAGACCGGCTTAAAGACCCGCGGGTATTCCGCACGCTTGGGATTGTCGCGAAACAGGAGATAGGAAAAGAGCCACTCGCCGAAGAGAGCGCGCTTCTCGCAGATCATTTCATAGAGAGGGACACCGATCTTGTGGGCGAAACGGACGTTCAAATGGTGGCAATCAACCGGGACGCCCTTCGACTTAAGCAGCGCAGAAAGTGTGCCCAGTTGGATCGACGGGTACTTCGAATAACTGAACGGCATGTTGACGAGCGCCACCTGCGCCTGATCGCTCATCTGTTGCCTCGTCCATTCATCATGGCAAAATCGCCTGGCTTAGGGCTCTGCAGCTCGGAATGGCTCGAACTCCCGGTCGGCTTTGGCCGCGAGATAAAAATCGCTTTCGGTCAGGCCGTTAATCTTGTGCGTCCAGATCTCTACCTTGCACTTGCCCCAGGCAAGATAGAGATCCGGGTGATGGCCTTCGGCCTCGGCGATCACGCTCACTTTATTCACATATGCCAACGCCTGAGCAAAATCTTTGAATGTGTAGAGCCGCTCAAGATGCCCCGCGCCATTCAGCGACCAACCTCGTCCCAACTCATTCAGCAGAGCCTGCGCACGATCAGCGGGAACCGGCGGCACACCGCCGCGACAGGGAATGCACTTATTGTCGGCAAGACCCATGTCGGCCTCCTTTGGTGAGAGAGCTGTATTGTAAAGGGGCCATGCGCGGAGAAACAAGGCAGGGGCAGCGTTCGATCGGACACAAATGGAAGAGGCCTGTACAGCACAAAACACCAGGCAGTTGACTACCTTCACCTTGCCTCACAGCCATTTTCCGCGCATCATGCCGGCAACCATGCCATCTACATCGTTGCAACCGGATCAGTCCACACCTCTGCGCATCGGCTGGTTTACCGCCTCCTGTGTCCTCGTCAGCAATATCATCGGAGGCGGTATCTTCACAACGACCGGCATCATGGCCCGGAATCTCGGCGATCCGCTGTTGATTCTCCTCTTATGGTTCATGGGCGCTCTCTTCGCCATCGGCGGCGCGATGGTCTATGGCGAGCTGGGCTCACGACTGCCGCACGCTGGCGGGGACTATGTCTACTTGAAAGAAGCCTACGGACCGCTCTTGGCTTTCCTTAGCGGCTGGACGTCGTTCACCATCGGCTTCGGCGCCGCCGTGGCAGCCTC
>CAZXNN010000396.1:0-3413 GCA_964641915.1 uncultured Nitrospira sp.
GGAGCAGTGACGGGTGCTACCTGTGCTCGCTGCCCGCGCACCGGGGATCAATTGGAAGGGGATCAATGGAAGGTGCTCGGTCAATGCGCGCAATAGGCAGCACCCGTCACTGCTCCTTTAGGAAAGAGGAAGAGAAGAAGAGAGGGATGGTATGAAGGCGAAGATTCATGTGACGTTGAAGCAGGGGATTCTGGATCCGCAAGGGAAGGCGATCGAGCATGCGCTTGATTCGCTCGGGTTTAAGAATGCGGCGAATGTGCGGGTGGGCAAGTATATGGAAGTGGACGTGCAGGAAACGGACAAGGCCAAAGCCGACGCGCAGGTGAAGCAGATGTGCGAAAAGCTGCTGGCGAATACCATCATCGAAGAATATCGCTACGAGCTGGTCTAGCCATGAATGTTGGAGTCATAGTTTTCCCAGGCAGTAATTGCGATCACGATTGCCAGCACGTGTTTCAGAATGTGCTGGGCCAATCGGTGCAGACGATCTGGCACAAGGAAACGTCCCTTAAGGGGATCGATGCGGTGATTCTCCCCGGCGGCTTTTCCTATGGCGACTACCTTCGCACGGGCGCGATCGCGCGATTTTCTCCGGTGATGGGAGCCGTGAAGGCGTTCGCCAAGGATGGTGGGGCGGTCATCGGGATCTGCAACGGGTTTCAGATCCTGCTCGAAGCCGGCCTGTTGCCCGGCGCGATGCTCCGGAATAAGTCGCTCCATTTTATCTGCAAGGATGTGTATGTGAAGGTGGAGAACGCGGCCACGGCCTTTACGGAGGCCTGCGAGTCCGGCCAGGTGTTGAAGATTCCCGTTGCTCATGCAGACGGCAATTATTACACCGATCCGGTCACGCTGGCGGCGATGCAGGCGAACGCGCAGATCGTCTTGCGCTATTGCACACCGGAGGGGAAAGTCACTCCGGAAGCGAATCCCAACGGATCACTGGACAATATTGCCGGGATCATCAATCCGGAAGGCAATGTGCTGGGCATGATGCCGCATCCGGAGCGTTGCGCGGAAGAGATGTTGGGGAATAAGGATGGGAAGTTGATTTTTCTGTCACTGCTCAAGGCGATGAAGGTGAAGGTCTAAGCCTGTGCTAGACGAGGACCGACAGTCAGTCTGACAAGTGGAATGCCAATAGAGGAACGGGTCGATGGCGCTTGGGATTACCAAAGAACTGATCGCGCAGCATAATCTGACGGACGACGAGTTCAAGAAGATCGTCGAGATTCTCGGGCGTGAGCCGAATCTGACCGAGCTCGGCATGTTTTCCGTCATGTGGTCGGAACATTGCTCCTACAAGTCGTCGCGCGTGCATTTGAAGAAGCTGCCCACGACGGGGCCGCGCGTCATCCAGGGCCCCGGTGAGAATGCCGGCGTCGTGGATATCGGCGACGGGCTCTGTGTGGTCTTTAAGATGGAGTCGCACAACCATCCGTCGTTCATCGAGCCCTATCAGGGCGCGGCGACCGGTGTGGGCGGGATTCTGCGCGATGTGTTTACGATGGGGGCGCGGCCGATCGCTTTGCTGGATTCGCTGCGTTTCGGCGGGCTGGACACGGCGAAGAACCGCCACATTGTCAAAGGAGTCGTCGCGGGCATTGCCGGTTACGGCAATTGCATGGGTGTGCCGACGGTGGGCGGCGAAGTGGTGTTCAACGACATCTATTCCCTCAACCCGCTGGTGAATGCGTTCTGCCTCGGTGTTGCGCAGAAGGACAAAATTTTTCTCGGGACTGCGGCCGGGGTCGGCAATCCGGTGATCTACTTCGGGTCGAAGACGGGCCGCGACGGCATTCACGGCGCGACGATGGCCTCCGACTCCTTCTATGACCAATCGGAAAAGAAGCGGCCGACGGTTCAAGTCGGCGACCCGTTCCAGGAAAAACTCCTGTTGGAGGCCTGTCTCGAACTGATGGCGAACGATCTCCTGGTCGGCATTCAGGACATGGGGGCGGCAGGCTTGACGAGTTCCTCCTGCGAAATGGCGTCGCGGGCCGGGAACGGGATCGACCTCGATCTGACCCATGTGCCGCGCCGCGAGCCGGGCATGACGCCCTATGAGCTCATGTTGTCCGAGTCGCAAGAACGTATGTTGATGGTGGCGAAGGCCGGCAAGGAAGAGGAGTGCATCAGGATCTGCAAGAAGTGGGATCTGGATGTGGCGGTGGTCGGGAAGGTCACTGGCGACGGCATACTGCGCGTGTTCGATCAAGGTAAAGTCGTCGCGGAGATCCCTGCGAAGTCCCTGGCCGATGACGGGCCGCGCTACGAGCGACCCTATTCGCCACCCGGCTATCAGGACATGCTCACGAATTTGAATTACGACGCGTTGCCCGATGTGAAAGATGCGAATGCGGCTTTGCTGGCGCTGTTGGAGTCGCCGACGATCGCGAGCAAGCGGTGGGTGTATGAACAGTACGACCACATGGTCCGGACAAACACGATGGTGCGGCCCGGCTCGGATGCGGCGGTGGTGCGCATCAAGGGAACCAATAAAGCCGTGGCGATGACGGTGGACTGCAACAGCCGGTACTGCCTGCTCAATCCCTATGAGGGAGCGCGGCTGGCGGTGGCGGAAGCGGCGCGGAATCTGGCCTGCTCAGGCGCGGAGCCGATCGGGCTGACGGACTGTCTGAACTTCGGCAATCCTGAACGGCCGGACATCATGTGGCAGTTCGTGATGGCGATCGAGGGCATGAAGGATGCCTGCGAACACTTCAAGATCCCGATTGTCAGCGGCAACGTGAGTTTCTATAACGAGACCAACGGACTCTCGATCTATCCCACGCCAATGCTGGGGATGGTTGGGCTGATCGAGTCCGCCGATAAGACCATGGTGCAATGGTTCCGGGAGGACGGCGACGACATCATTCTGCTCGGGGCGACACGTGAAGATTTAGGCGGGTCGGAATATCTGAAAGTGCAGCATTCACGCGAACAGGGTTCTCCGCCGTACTTGAACCTGGATACGGAGCAGGCGGTGCAGAGTTGTGTGTTGCAGTTGATCCGGACAGGGCTCATTCAGTCCGCTCACGATTGTTCCGACGGAGGACTCGCCGTGGCGCTGGCTGAATGCTGTATGTCCGGGCCGGATCAGGCGCGCGGCGCTGTGGTACGATTAAATCCTGGCCGTCAGAGAATCGATTCGATGTTGTTCGGTGAAAGCCAGTCACGGATTGTCGTGTCGGCGAAGCCGGTACAGCGGCAGGCCGTTTTGGCGCAAGCTCAGCAGTTGGGAGTCCCGGCTGCTGTCGTCGGAGCCGTGGGGGGCGCGGCGCTGGTCATCTATCTGGGAGACGAACGGTCGACGACGAAGACGATTGATCTCCCGGTTGCGACCATTGCCGATCGCTGGGGCCTTTCGCTGGAACGGAGATTGAGCCAGGAATAAGCTGGTTCGTATGAGT
>CAZXNN010000397.1:0-3408 GCA_964641915.1 uncultured Nitrospira sp.
CTGTGGTGGCCGAATCGTAACGACGGATCACTCCGCTACGCGGCGGATGTCTGGGACCTCAGCCGCGAAGCGAGCCTGGAGCTGCACCTGAACATTGACTTTCAGGTGCAGCCGCCCATCGAGTCGCAGCGATACGACGCGACGCGCAGGTGCCGGCTCGACGACGTCGAGTCGGTTCAGTAGGTCTGGCGGAAGTCGAACGTGAGGGGCGTCTCGCCCTCCATGCCGGCGAACCTGGCGCGGGCGCCGATGTTCAGGCCGAAGCTGGGCGCGAGCGTGAAGCCGAGCGGCGTCTGGCTGCCCTCCAGGCTGAGCAGCATGGCGGCGACGGCGGTCGGGTTCGCACCGATGCTGTTGACCTGGCGGAGGACGAACGCCGCGGGGCGCTCGCCGAGATCCTGGGTGATGGCGATGTTTCCGAGAGCGAGGGACATGGGAGCTTCAGCGTACGCCCATGTCGAAGCACTGCGCAAGCGTCACTTTTTCGCCGCAGGATGTTCCGTCTCTTCTGCCGACGGCAGTCGAAACGGCGACACGACGATGCGCGGCTCGATGAAGACCGGCTTGACGGCCGAACCGCTCGGGTCTTTGCACATCACCCACGTGCCGTCTGCTGCCGCCGGCGAGAACAGCCCGTTGGGGTCGGCCTGCGGAAGCACGGCCCACGTCGCGTGACCGCCAGGGCTGAAGTACTGCTCGGCCTTCTGCGGGTTCGTGAACTGCGTCGCGTACGGGATGCCGTATCCGATCGAGTCGCACAGGTAGACCAACCGCCCGGAGACCGAGCTCTGCAGGTACGTGTACGTCGAAACGTTCGCCTGGTCGCGGAGCTCGAGGATGTCCTTGAGCAGGCGCCGCTCGCGGAAATTCTTGATGGCCGGCATGCCGACGGACGCCGTGCCCTCGCGCAGGATCGACTCCTGCTGCTTCCGCTGAATGTCGTCGCTGGTCTCGACCCGCTCGTGGCAGCCGGACCCCGCGAACGCCAAGAGCGCAACGGCGACTGCGGAGATTGCGGCGCGCATCAGAGTCCCTGCTCCCGCTTCACGTCGGAGACGAAGGCGCGCACGTCCGAGGGCATGTTGCCGAGTTCGACCCCCGCGACGCGGTGGAGGACGACCGATCCGATGGCGCGCTTCTGGTCTGGCGTGCCCTTGATGTAGTCGATCTGCATGGCGCGTAGCTCTTGCGCCATGCCGTCGTTGTAGGCCTTGCTTTGCTCGAACGTCTCGCGCCTCGCGGCCTCTGCCTTCGGAGCGAACACGCGGTAGAGCAAGAAGTCGTTCCCTTGCACGACCCAGGTGATCCCGAGCGCCATGAGAAAGAACCCGAGCACACAGAGCGCCGCGATGCGCGGCATCAAGTCGTCGATGTCGTCGTTCTTTTCGGTCATTTCGGGCTCATGCCCTATCCACGGCACTTCGTCAACGTCACGGCCCGCGGCGGCGTCGAAGCACCAGGTGCAGCCAGAGCATGAGCAGCTCGAAGGACCTCATGCGCGCTCCTTAGCGGCGCGGCGCGCGGCGCGAGCAGCGAGCACACGGCGCGCTGCAGCGCCTCGCTCGTCGTCGCGCTGCGCCGTCTCCTCCAGCGGAACCGACGGCGGCGCGACGATCTCGCCGCGCTCGAGCGCTGCATGGTACCCGCGCCACGTCTCGTCGGCCGCCTGCTGCAGCTCAGCCAGGCGGCGCTCGAAGAAGCGACGGTAGGTCTTTGTCTTTGGCGCTGACCGCAGACCGGCGTGGATGTGCGCCTGCACGTCGGCGCTGGTCTTGCCTCCGGTCATCTTCGCGTACTGCTCGATGTTCATGACCTTCGGCTGCTCCGGCGCGGCTGGGTTCTCTCGACGCACCGCGAGCAGCCTCGCTCGTTCCTCTTCGACGGCGCGGAACACAGCGAGCGTGATGCGCCGGCGAGCGGCAGCCTGCAGGTAGTAGTTGATCTGGTCCCACGTGCGCGATGACTCGAGCGCAGGGGTCACGAGGTCGCGCGGCTTGAGCGCTTTGTCGCCGAGGCGCGCGTGCTGTCTCGTCACCCACGTCCGAGCGTCGTGGACGATCTCCTGCATGTACGCGCGGACCTCGACGGGCTCGTTGAAGTACCTCGTCGTACCCGGTCCGGTCTTGTCCCCGCGCACGTAGGTGCGGTACTCGAGGGAGTGCTCGGCGAGGTGCGTGAGCTCGTGCCGGAACAGCATGGCCATGCGCTCCTGCATCGGGCTGTCCCCGCTCTCGTCCGGGCGAGCCATGGCGTCGAGCGCGGCGGGGGACATGAGGCCGTTGAGCTGGAGCACGACGTACGACTTGCCGTCCTTGTCTGCCATGCCCGCCGCAGCGCCGCCGAACGGCGACAAGCGGTCAGGAAACACCTCCTCCGTCGATTTCACGACGATGCGCACGTCACGCAGGAGACCGCCCCTGACGGACGAGGCGAGCTTCGGCAGCTCCCGCATGAACCACATTTTCCCAGGCGACGACTCGCCGATCGGAGACGTCCAGTCGGCGTCGGACGACGAGAACGAGTCGTTCAGCCAGCGACGGATGACCGCGGTCATCTCACGCGCGGAGGCCTGGATGCGCGCTTCGTCGAGCGGAATCGGACGGGGATTCGGTCGACGCTCGAGCACGCCGTGAGGCTAGCGCACAACCGCGCGCTCGGGATAGAGCCCTTGTGCGCTCGCACCACGTCAAGGTAGCGTCGACGCATGCCCACGCCCACCGTCATCTTGTCCTACGGCCTGGGCGTCGACTCGACCGCGATCCTCTTGCGCTGGCTGCTCGATCCGTCGAGCCGCGACTTTGATCTCGACGAGCTGATGGTCATCACGGCCATGACGGGCAACGAATGGCCCAGGTCGGGGCAGCTCGTCGTCGACTACATCTTGCCGCTTCTGCGCGAGTACCACGTGCGCTACGTCCAGGTCGCGCGCAAGGGCCCCGTGCGCGCCGACGGCATCGAGGTGCTCGATGACAGCCGCGCCCCGAAGAAGCTGTTCTTGGCCGGCTCGTACACGCTGGCCGACGAGATGCTCGAGGCCGGTACCGTGCCGCAGCTCGGCGGCGACCGCTTGTGCTCGATGAAGGCCAAGGGATGGCCGCTCGACACGTTCATCGAGAGCGTCACCCACGGGCAGCCATTCCGGCACGCCATCGGGTTCGAGGCGAACGAGCCAGGGCGCGCCGCGCGCGACGCAGGCATCGACACGAAGAAGTCCCTGATGGTGCAGAAGGGCAAGACCGTGTCGCTCCCCGGCCGACGCGGATGGTACCCGCTGCTCGAGTGGGGCTGGGACCGCAAGACCTGCGAGGATTTCATCCGCGACGTGCTCGACGTCGACTGGCCGAAGAGCGCCTGCTGCTTCTGCCCTTTCGCGATGAGCAGCAAGGCCTCGCGCAAGGCGCTCGTCGA
>CAZXNN010000398.1:0-3394 GCA_964641915.1 uncultured Nitrospira sp.
GCTTGGCGGCATATTCGTAGGCGGCGTCGGGGTCATGAATGGAGCAGGGACCGACGATCACGAGGAGCCGGTCGCGATCCTGGCCATGGAGAATCCGACGGATAGCGTCACGGGTTTCGACGACGAGAGCCGCGGCCTCATCCGTGATGGGAAGCTTCGTTTTGATGGCGCGCGGGGATGGGAGCGCGTTGATTTCTAAGACATGTTGGTTGTCGATGGGTCTGTTCATGGTACCTGTCCGCGAGTGGATCGCGGCCTTTTCCACTCAGGTTAACTGCACGGGATCGATTTGGGATTCGTTAGGATATGCGAAAATACAGGGAAAAGTCCATATGGCTTGACAAGACCAAGGGGCTCTCGTTAGTTTGGCCGCGGATTTTCTGTGCTCTTCACGACGCGCATCCCAGGTAGCTAGGTTTAAGGATGATGTTCCGTTCTTCCCATTCGCACTCTCTGCTCCGCCGGTGTGTATCGCTGGCGCTGCTTGTTATCCTGCTCGGACTGGCGCCTTTTGCAGTCGCGCAGGATGTCCATCATGAGCTGGCGGCCGCCGACCACGACGGCCACGAACACTCCGATACCGACCTCTGCCAGTGGGTCCAGCATCATACCGCCGGCTCGTTGGATACCGGCGCGCCGATTCTGGTCGCCGGCGAGCTGGTCAGACTAGCCGAATATCCCGCTGATTCCGTTCTGCTGTCCGTCGAGCCTACTTCGTTCGATCCCTCCCGCGCTCCTCCGCATCGCTAAGATCCCTTCAACGAGTCGTTCCGGGTTCGGCACAGTCTGTGCCGGGCGCCGGTCTCTATTCTATTTCGATGTTGAACGTGGAGGATCTGTATGCGACGTGTGTGGTTTCATATCGGCGTGTGTGTGATGGTCGGGATTCTGGTCGGGAACAGCGAGGGGATAACTCCGGCTCGTGCGGCGGAGGGCGCAGTCGGTACGATTCGTGGTTCGGTCCAGAATCAGGACCTGCGGCGAGTCGGCCAGGCCGTGGTGGAGGTGAAAGATCAGGAAGGCAACGTGGTGGCGACGGCGGTGTCGAACGATGCCGGCGAGTTCACCGCCTCGGTGCCTGTGGCCGGCACCTACTCGGTCAGCGCGGTGCAGGATACCTATCGGAGCGAATATATGGTGTTGCAGATCAGCGCGGATGAGCTGAAGCCGGTCACGCTGACCTTGTCGAAGACGAAAGAAGTGGCGCTGGAGGTCGTGTCGCCGCTGGCGCCGATCCAGTACAAGGCGTCGAGCGAAACCTATGGGGTGAGCCGCAAAGACATTGAAGCCCTCCCTCGCGGTAACAATAATGAATTACACGATGTGTTGCTCACGATCCCCGGCGCGACCTACGGGTCGCTCAAGCAGGTGCACATCCGTCAAGATCATGCCAATCTGCAATTACGCATCGATGGAGTGCCGATCCCCGAGACAGTCTCCTCGACCTTCTCCGACGTGATTTCGCCCCGCTCCTGGGAACGTGCGGACATCGTGCTGGGCGGCATGGAAGCCAATGTCGGGAACAAGACGGCGGCCCTGATCGACATCACGACCAAGAGCGGCACGAAGCCGGGTTTTGGCTCGCTGCAGATGTTCGGCGGGTCGAACCGCACGGTCAATCCTTCGTTCGAGTACGGCGGGACGATCGGTGAGAAGTTCCGGTACTACATTCTGAACAGCCACATCTCGACGAACCGCGGCATTGAGCCCCCGACGCTCGGCCACTCGATTTTCCACGGCCAGAGCGAGCGCAATCAGACCATGTTCCGTGGCGACTACCAGCACGACAACACGAATAACTTTACCCTGCTGTTCCTGAATTCCGTGGCGAAATATCAAATTCCCACGCTCCCTGGGCAGACGCAAAATACTACAATCGGCGGGCTGCTGCCGGCGGGATTTTCGGCGGTGCCGTCGGAGATGGTCGACGAACGGCAGTATGAGCAAAACCAGTACGCGCATCTGGTATGGCGGCACGATGTGACGTCGAACCAGTTCTTCAGTCTGGCGGGCTATTTCCGGCATACACGCGCGACCTTCAAGACGGATCCCTTCAATGTGCTAGCCTACGTGCCGGATGAAGCCGAACCGTTTTCCGCTGGGAGTCAGGATCGCACGGCCTTCTCGGGCGGCCTCCGTCTGGATTACACCTATGTGCACAGCAAAGAGCATCTCATCAAGACGGGGTTCCAGTTCGACCGGACGCAGGCCGTCAATAAGACCAGGCTGTCGACCTTCCTGGACGACGGCGCGGGAAATCCGACAGGCGATGTCATCGGCCTCAATTCCGACAATCGCCTCATCGGCTATCGGCAGGAATTCTGGATTCAGGATCAATGGACGCCCAATGACCAGTGGACGTTCAACCTGGGCTTGCGCGGCGATGTCGTGCAGTATCAACGGGACGAAGCACAGATCAGCCCGCGCATCGGGGTGACCTACAAGGCCAACCAGTCGAATGTGTTTCACGCATTCTATGGCCGGATGTTCACGCCGCCGAACCTGGAAGCGATTTCGTTTGCCAAGCTGAACACGGCCGGCACGAAGGCGGCGCCGGAAGATACGACGAACGTCGCTCCCAAAGCGGAACGGGCGCATTACTTCGAAGTGGGCAGCTACCATGCGCTGTCCAGTTGGGCGACGTTTCAATTGACGGGGTATTACAAGCTGGCGCGCAATTTGTCGGATGCCGGGCAGTTCGGGACGACGCCGCTGTTAAACTATTTTGCCTTCAACTACGGCTGGCAGCGCGGCATCGACGGGGCGTTGAAGTTCCAGATCATGGACAATCTGACGGCGCGCTTGAACACGGCCTGGGGCCAGTGCAAAGGCTATGGCCTGCAATCGGGGCATTTCTTGCTGGAGGCCAAAGAGATCGGCGATATCAATTCGCCGGGCGGGGTGTTCTGCGACCATATGCAGACGATTACCAGCTCGGCACTGGTCAGTTACCGGCTGATGGAGCGGACGACGTTCAGCGGACAGATGCTCTTCGCGTCCGGCCTGCGGACGGCGGCGGACGAGGATGCGAGGACGAATTCGACGCATAGCCAGTCCTATACGGTCTTCAATACGTCGATCACGCACGTGATTCCGCTTCCGTGGGAGGGCCAGAAGTTCCTGATCGGATTCGACGTGGTCAATCTGTTCGATCAGAAGTATTTCATCAATCGGGGCGAGGGGAGCATCGGGCTCGGCGTCTCTCATGCGGGGATGCCACGGTCGTTCTTTTTCCGCGGCCAGTGGTTCTTTTAACCAGATGCCGAACAAGGTCACCTGCATCGTTCTCAGTCGCCCGTCTCCCTGCGACGTACCGCAAGGGTACGCCTCAGTCGCCGTGCTCCCTGCGGCCTTGCTGGACAACCTTGTTGGGCATCTGCTTCGGATTGGGAAA
>CAZXNN010000399.1:0-3382 GCA_964641915.1 uncultured Nitrospira sp.
GGCGACGATCGCATCATCGAACAGATCGTGAAGCAGCTTAATAAGCTCATCGACGTGATCAAGGTCGTCGATCTGAACGAGAGCGAGTTCGTGTCGCGCGAGACGGCCTTGATCAAGGTGCATACCAAGGCCGAAGATCGTGCTGAGGCACTGAGAATTGCGGACATTTTTCGCGCCAACGTCATCGATTCGACGCCGGCGACCTATACCATCGAGGTCACGGGTGATCCGAAAAAGATTGAAGCCATCATCAATCTCCTGCAGCCGCTTGGGATCAAGGAATTGACTCGAACCGGGCGAGTGGCCGTGGCGCGAGAGCCGATTCGAGCGAGCGCGGTGCAGCCCAAGAAGGTGGCGCGCGAGTAGTTTGGAGTTTACGAGGCTATCTATTTCTGAAACAGGGCGTTCCTGAGGAGTGCATGATGAAGATTTATTACGACAAAGATGCCGACATTCAGCAGATTCGCAATAAGAAGGTCGCCGTGATCGGCTACGGCAGCCAGGGCCATGCGCATGCCCTCAATATGAAAGAGAGCGGCGTCAATGTGGTGATCGGTGTACGCGAAGGCGCATCATGGAAAAAAGCTGAGCAGAGCGGACTCAAAGTCATGCCGGTCGCCGATGCCGTCAAGGCTTCCGATGTGGTGATGATCCTGGCGCCCGATGAAATGCAGGCTGCTATCTATCGCCAAGATATTGCGCCGAACTTGAAGCCCGGTTCATATCTCGCGTTCGGGCACGGGTTCAACATTCATTTCGGCCAGATTGTTCCTCCGGCGAACATCAATGTGTTCATGGTTGCTCCCAAAGGGCCAGGACACTTGGTCCGGTCGGAATATACCAAAGGGAGCGGCGTGCCGTGTTTGCTCGCCGTTCACCAGGATCCGAGCGGGACGACGCGGCAGGTGGGGCTGGCCTATGCGAGCGCCGTCGGCGGCGGTCGCGCCGGTATCATCGAAACCAATTTCCGTGAAGAGACCGAGACCGATCTGTTCGGTGAGCAGGCCGTGTTGTGCGGCGGGCTGACGTCGCTGATCCAGGCGGGCTATGAAACGCTGACCGAGGCCGGCTATTCACCGGAGATGGCCTATTTCGAGTGTCTGCATGAAGTGAAGTTGATCGTCGATCTGATCTATCAGGGTGGGATTGCCAATATGCGCTATTCGATCAGCACCACGGCCAAGTACGGGGATATCACCCGGGGGCCCCGAGTGGTGACCGAGCAGACCAAGCAGGAAATGAAGAAGATCCTCGGTGAAATTCAGACCGGTCAGTTTGCCAAAGAGTGGGTGCTTGAGAATCAAGCCAATCGTCCTGTCTACAATGCGTTGCTTGCCAAAGGCGAAGCGCATCCCATCGAGGCCGTAGGGGCCAAGCTCCGGGCGATGATGCCCTGGCTGAAGAAAGATCAGCTGGTCGACAAGACCAAGAACTAGAAGGGGCGAGCCCTGTGGCTGATCGTGCCGTCGGTGTCCCGTTTGCCAAAGAGGGGTTTCCCTTCATCGGAGCGGCAGCGGGCGTGACACTTTTTTCTGGTTGGTTGGGGTGGATGCCGGTTGCCGCGGTGGCGGCTGGCCTGACACTGTTCGTGTCGTGGTTTTTCCGCAACCCCGCGCGGGTGATTCCGGAAGGCCCTGGACTGATCGTGGCGCCCGGCGACGGGAAAGTCATTGCCATCGAAGAAGAGTTCGAGCCGCGGTATCTCAAAGAGCGCAGTCTTCGCGTGACGATCTTTCTGAACGTGTTCGACGTTCACATCAACCGGATTCCCTGCGAAGGGGTCATTGAAGATGTGCAGTACCAGCCGGGGCTCTTTTTGGTCGCCAGTAAGCCTGAGGCGACGATCAAGAATGAGCAGAATGCCCTGATGATTCAAGCGGCCAGCGGTGCAAAGGTCTTGTGCGTGCAAGTGGCGGGGCTCATTGCCCGTCGTATCGTTTGCTGGGTGTCCCCCCATGATCGGGCGCGGCTCGGCGAGCGGTTTGGTTTGATCCGATTTGGTTCGAGGATGGACACATTTCTTCCCATCGGTACGAAGCTCAGAGTGGCCGTTGGAGATCGTGTGAAAGGCGGAGCAACCATCTTGGGAGACCTATGATGAAGGGAAACGGCTTGCGACAATCGTTGGGGAAGGAAGCGCGAAAGCGTCAGGCGATGCATCTGATTCCCAACCTCTTCACGACGGGGAATCTATTCTGCGGCGTCTACGCCATCCTCTCCGTCTTCAACGCCAATTACATGGCCGCTGCGATTGCGATTCTAGTTGCGATGATTTTCGACGTGCTGGACGGGAAGTCCGCACGTCTGACCAACAGTACGAGTCATTTCGGATTGGAATATGACTCCCTGTCCGATGTGGTGTCGTTCGGTGTCGCCCCGGGCCTCCTGATCTACTCCTGGGCGTTGAGCGGGCAAGGCATGTTCGGCGTTGCGGTGATGTTCGCCTATGTCGCGATGGGGGCGGTCCGGCTTGCGCGTTTCAATTCAACGGTCGCGCTGGCTGACAGCAAATACTTCACCGGGTTGGCGATTCCCGCGGCTGCCGGGGTGGTCGCCTCGCTGGTGATTCTCGACCATCATATTATCCGGATGGGCGCGGAGGTGAAGCCGGTCTTAGTGCTGATTATCACCCTCGCCCTTTCGTTCCTCATGGTCAGTACCGTGAAGTACCGGAGCTTCAAGGATATGAAGTTCAAAGGCCGCCAGCAGATTACCTATCTCGTCTGGGGCATTCTGGCGCTGATGATGATCGCGGCCTGGCCGGAGGTGATGCTGTTTGTGGTGTTTTCGGGCTATGCGTTGATGGGACCGACCGAACGATTGTTCTGGTTGATGGCAAAAGCCATTGGGAAGAAACCTCTTTCCAAGTCTGACCAGCCTGTGATAGAACCCAAATTGTAAGGCGACGACGAGGAGTAGTACGCGAGCCGCACAGATTTGAGAGAGCCGGCGGGTGGTGCAAGCCGGTCTGTGTCTCGCCGAACTCGCCTCTGAGCCGAATCCGTGAACTCCGAGTAATGGATTCCGTTTCGCCCCCGTAAGGGGCCAATGAAGGGTGATGGATGACCACAGGTCATTCGTTGCCGAACCAGGGTGGTACCACGAAGCGCATGAAGCCTTCGTCCCTGACCGTACGGTGAGGGGGCGAGGGCTTTTTCTATTTGAGGCTGCTGAAAAAGCTCCCCTGCAGCGTTTTCAGTCACTCGATCCCTTCGAGGTACCACAGGAGTACGCCTCAGGGATCGTTCTCCCTGCGGCCTTGCAGGTGAGACTTTTTGAGCAGCCTCAACAAAAGGTAGAGGTGATCCCATGGAACGGATGATTCGGATTTTCGATACGACGTTGCGCGATGGCGAGCAGTCGCCGGGCGCCAGCATGAACG
>CAZXNN010000400.1:0-3367 GCA_964641915.1 uncultured Nitrospira sp.
CCGCGCCGATCACGCCGACTCGCATCCAATTCCCCTCTTGTAGCCTGCACAAGCCATTGCAAAGGCTCGCAAATTCCAAAACTTCGGCAAAGCACGCCGCTGTCCCCGTCAGCCGCTTAGCAGGCCGGCCATGGCACTGGAAGACACAATTTGCTGCACTCGGTTACCAAGGTCCCGATGCTGCCACGGTTATGGATCGACGCCTCGAAGCTCGCAGATCGAACGTAGTTCATCGATGCCCGGGCTTACGCCAAATCGCCAACACCGTCCCGTGCACGCACCACGTGTTCTATCAAAGTCCAACAATCGTGCCCGCCGCCGGCGGTTGGAACTGAATTCCCTGCTATCAGGGAATTCAGCAGGGAAATCTTTGCGTGTGGTGAGAGCAAGAAACCCCTCTCGAAGCAGTAATTCTTACATATCAATAGCTTATGAAAATGGCAATTGGGAGTTGAACTTCCGCGAGCAGGGAGACGAGCAGGGAGAAAAGCCGTTCTTTGAATGCCGCCCCCCTGAAGGGGGCTCCCCTCTCAGGTCTTGCGTAAACCGCTTCTACAATATTGCCGGAACTACTTGAAAAAATAGGTAAAACTAATGTAGACTCAAACTACGTCGCACCCGGCTGGGAGCTATAAAGCTCCTGTATTTCTCTAGCGCTAAGACGGCCGGGCGGGATCATCACGATACTCATTGATGATTCGCGCTGATGCAATCCGCACACCAAGGTGTTCGGCGGGGTAGCATCATGCGCACGACTCGATGTTTTTCAGATTGCGCATGGTCGTCGATCCCGTCGGTCACCCTGGACCAAACCAGGAGACGACTAGATGACGCAACTCCAATCCACTAGATCCAAATTCCACCTCCAAGAACCCGTGTCCGGGTGGGGAGATGTCTATGAGCTGGGGCGTCATCACGTCGCCTGCGGCACGCCGCATTACATTCGGAAGGTCCCTGGCGGCCTTCACGCCAAGCTTTGCGTGCTCGATCCGCTCGCCAGCCTCCGCCTCTCGACGCGCGGCCATGGCGAGCATGACGAGGGCAATGTCGGCGGCGGCGGCCGGTCGCCTAACCCGCGCCTGCTCGGAATGGCCTACGACGCACTCGATGTCATGAAGTCGGTGAGCGTCCCGGGCGCCCATGCTTTCGTGTTCAGTGACTGGCAGCACCAGGCGCGCCTGCTATTTGTAGCGGAAACACTTGGGATCCCTGTCGGCAAGCTCCTATCTTGGAATCATGGGGATCACGTGCTGAGCGAACCGGATTGCTCGTCCGACGAGCTGTGCAGCATTCTCCAGATCGGCGCGGAACCGGCGGAAGTGTTCAATCGTAACACCGCGCGTAAGCAAACGAGTCCTGTGGTCCGACCCGACGATGACTATCCCGGCAGCCCATTTGATCCGAAGCCGGTTGAACTGCTGGCTTCCATCTTATCCCATTGCACGAAACGAGGTGATCGCGTGACCGATCTCTGTTTCGCGGCGGGCGGGACGTTGATCGCGGCCGAGCTGACAGACCGCGTCTTCTCTGGTGTGGACGAGCACCCGCTCAGCGTCGACTTAGCGATTCGAAGCTGGGAGCTCATGACCGGCAAGTCCGCCAAGAACCTCATTACCGGTGACACCTTCCACGAACGCGCGCAGCAACTCTCCCAACTACGGAAAATTGATCATGTCGAGTGAAAACCACGTAGGCTACAAGCGACCGCCCAAATCGACTCAATTCAAACCCGGACAAAGCGGAAACCCCTCTGGCCGAAAGAAGAACACGCCTAACCTGAAAACCGAGCTGATGGCGGAGCTCAACGAGACGATTTCATTTGAAGAGGATGGCCATCAACGTCAATACACCAGACAACGCGCCATCGTGAGACGCCTCGTTGATCTCGCCATCAAGGGGGACATCCGCGCGATCAACGCGATTGTCGCTCTTTCCCAGGTTTTCGATGCAAACGAGAACCAAGCCGGCAATGGCGACGTCGACACCGACGGCGAAGAAATCATGAACGACTACCTTGAGCGGGAGCGGCGCCGCTCCGACCCTGCATTATCCAAACCGGAAAAGGGGTCACAATGAGAAAGGTCCCGTTTCCCGGCATTGTCAGAGGCAACTTCTACCTGTTTGTGCAGTTTGCCTTCCGACAAATGGCAAACCAGCGGCTGAACTCGGAGCAGAGATATATAGAATATCTCTGCTCCGAGTTGACACAATTTGCAGATGGCGAGAATCGCCAACTCTTAATCAACCTGCCCGGACGGCATCTGAAAACTTTCGTTTGCTCGGTCTGTCTTCCGGCTTTTCTGCTTGGGCAAGATCCCAACCTGAAATTTCTTATCGTCGCCTACAGCGAAGACATTGCGGAGGACATCGTTCGGCAGATTCGAGATCTGATGAATTCGAAGACCTACAAGAATATCTTTTCCACCAGAGTAGCGGCGGGGCACGCGCGGAAAAACGATTTCAAGATCGCGAACGCCGGCGGCCGCGTGCGCGCCGCCGCCGTCTCCAGCGTGACGGGAAAGGGCGGCGACATCATCATATTCGATGACCCTCACAATGTCTCTGATTGGGACAGCCCAAAAAAGAAACAGAGGGTCATCGAATCCTTCGAGACCTTGATGACACGTCGTGATCAAGGCCAACGCTCACGGCTGCTGGTGGTCGGCCACCGTGTGGCGGAGGATGATTTGTCCGCGCACATCATCGAGCGCGCCGATTTCAGACACATCTGCCTACCGCTCTTCGCCCCTGAGCCGATGGACTTTGAAATCAACGGTGATACTTGGCGGCTCGCGAAGGGTGAAGCTCTTCGCGGCGACGCGTTTTCCCCAAACGAGATAAACAGGGTCCGTGCCGATCATGTAGGCGCGCCGTTCTGGCTGCACTTTCAACAGGGCATGGGGCCGAAGGAAGATCCCCTCGAGATCGACGTCTATCATTTTCGCTTTTTCGAAGGATCCTATCGTGCATTTCCCGTAGTCATCAGCGTCGACACCACATCGAAGACAGCATCACGCAGCCGAAACGTAATTCACGTCTATGCGGTCGACGGGAACAGCTATGTGCTCCTCCAGGCGTTCGCTGAGGCGTGCTCGTTCAAGCGCCTGTACGAGAAGGTCAGGACACTGGCTGAGAAGTATGGTGCGAGCCTCATTCTTATCGAAGCGACGGCTCGCGGCCCGGATTTGATTGAGAAGCTCCAAGGCCAAGTTCACGCGGAGATCGAAGGGATACTTCCAAAAGGATCAAAATATTCGCGGTTTCGGAAGTTCCTGCCTCTGATTCAGGCCGGGCGAGTAAGGATCAAGCCGGGACGTGACGCCGTGGAGGCGGCGATCGAGGAGATCATCTCTTTCCCAAACTCCGA
>CAZXNN010000401.1:0-3366 GCA_964641915.1 uncultured Nitrospira sp.
CAGCAATGCGGGCGGATTCGCCGTCATCAAGAAACCCTGGCCCTCCATGATGCGTACCATCTACAAAGATCCGGAGCGCTACAAGACCTATTGGAACACCATCCCGAACTGCTACACGGCCGGCGACGTATGCCATAAAGACGCCGACGGCTACATGTGGTTTATGGGCCGTGCCGACGACGTGATCAAGGTTGCAGGGAACCGGCTGGGTACCGCCGAAGTCGAAAGCGCGCTGGTCAGCCATCACGCCGTCGCCGAGGCTGCCGTCATCGGCAAACCCCACAAAACCGTGGGCGAGTCCATCAAAGCCTTCATCATCTTGAAGCAAGGCGAGACAGAGAGCCCGGAGCTGATCCAGTCGATCAAAGATCAGGTCAAACATGAGCTGGGGAAGATCGGCGTGCCGTCGGAAATTGATATTGTGCAGTCACTCCCCAAGACCCGGTCAGGAAAAATTATGCGGCGCGTCCTGAAGGCCAAGGAACTCGGACAGGATCCAGGAGATATTTCGACGATCGAGGAATAGGAACGGAATTATTCATTGGCGGAGGCCGGTCATGCAGACAGGCCTCACCTAACTTTCCCTCCACTCAACATTCACAATCGTATTGGGATCGAATACCGCCAAGAAAAGACTCCCGGAGCAGGTTCTTGCCCCCGTTTCATATGAGACAGGGCGGTCTCGATCCATACGAATCCTGCACACCGCTTCTCACGCCTGGCCTTCATTCAATGCAGATGTGTGCACAGAGATTCGCTTGCGTCGCAGGCGCAACAGGCTTATTCTCAAGAACAAGAACGAAATCAGGAGGGCATCATGAGTTACTTACAGCAAACTATCAAAGCCATCATTCGCCCCGGTGATGAGGCTGGCTACGTGGCCGAATGTGTGGAAATTGCTGTGGTCACGCAAGGGCGCACATTGGATGAAACCGTCAAGAATCTGCAAGAAGCCACGGCCCTCCACCTGGAGGGGGAACAGTTAGCCGACTTTGGCTTGCGGGAGAAGCCGACGCTGATGCTCACCATGGAATTGGATCCTGCCCATGCCTAAATTGCGGCGACTCGCCGGCCGTGATGTCGTCACAATCCTTCAAGGATTCGGCTTCCAGCAAGTCTCTCAGCGAGGCAGTCACGTCAAGTTGGTTCGTGCCAGGACAGAGGGGCGGCAAGTCCTCACCATCCCACTCCATACCGAACTCGATTCCGGTACGCTGCGCGCCATTGTTCGCCAAGCCAGCCGATTCGTTCCCGAACAAGACCTCTTCCCCCACTTCTATTCATAGAAACTCATCCGGTCTGGCGGTAGATGGAGAGCACGTACCGACAGCATGATCCCGCCGCAGCGAGATAGGTCACTCGGATGGTGAAGAAAGAATGAGCCCGCCTCGGTCACCAAACGCATCCGGAGAAAGCCTGGCCCAAGAAAAGACTCCCGGTACATTTTCTTGTTTCCGGTACATTTTCTTGTTTCCGGGAACGAGCTTTGGAAACAGCGGCTGCCTGCGCAGTATTTCTTTCGGGCCGGGCCACGCTGCCACATTCAAGATTGAGAGCGACAGCAAGATTTCCGCAACCGTCCCAAGCGGCGGACGCAAAGGCTTTGCGATGCTCACCGTCACGACCGCATCGGGCGAAGTCTCAAAAACATTTTTGGTGAAATAACCGCTTAAGATTAGATCCCCGTTCTTGATCTGCACAAGATTGAGAACGGGGCCCAAGGTTGGCGCTAGTCCACGTCTTCCTGACATACCTTAGGTTCGGTCGCGATGAGTGGTTTGACGGGCACATCCATCAAAATACACACCCAGATTATTTATAATGTCCCCGTTTGTCCTCCTCACGAAGTATCAGAGCGCCGAAACTGCCGCGAAGGCACCAGCCTGCTTCGGCATGGCACCCGGCATCGAGAAAGTCAGCCCCGACGAGGGCAAGGCCGGCGACAAAGTGACGATTACGGGAACGAGCTTTGGAAACAGCGACTGTTTGCGCAGTATTTCTTTCGGACCAGGCCACGCCGCCACATTCAAAATCGAGAGCGACAGCAAGATTTTCACCACCGTCCCAAGCGGCGGACGCAAAGGCCTGGCGATGCTCACCGTCACAACCGCATCGGGCGAAGCATCAAAAACGTTTTTGGTGAAATAGCTGATCCGAACTGAAGCCTCGTTCTTAACCAGGCACAAGGTTGAGAACGGGGCACATTCAAAGACGCAGGAATTATTTCAGCGCTACACACCCAAGAAAGACTCCCGGCGTCAGCTCTCCAGCTCTCTCAAGTCTTTGGCGCGTAGGATCGAATTACGCCAGACGACACCAGCGCTTTCAGCATTAACTCAGGGGTCGGTGGCATTGCCGAGACACATTCTCGATGAAATGAGTCGCCCGCTAGGAAGACGCACGCACCATGCGCGATGATTTCGGCTTCCACCACCAAACCTGGATCGGTGAAGGTGGTAGGGCTCGAGAGTCGTCGTTTCAGTTCCGCAGTATTGTCCGCGGTGATCGGGATGACGACTACGTCGAGCTCGGGCCAGGATGTCTGCTTCGCCTCAGGAGGTCTCACGCGGCGTTCCGCGCCCGGGAGATCGAACAAGCGGAGTTGTTCGAGTTGCCCCGTCAGCACAAGGAGGGAGCCTTCGCGGAAATGATTAAGGAACGCCCAGAGAAGGCCGGGCTTGTCACGCGTATCGAGCCACCACCGGGTCATTTTTTGTATTATTCCAACCAGTCAGCCTAACAATGTTTACACAGATCCGCATAAGAGCCGAGGCAGCCGATTTCTGTTCGCATCACACCCCATCGACTTCTCTGAAATAACAACTTTGTCATTCATTGTCGTTTCAATGAGCTAAGCTAGTTAGCCCTCCTCTACTTCAGATCAATCCCCGCTTCTGGAGATAGTCTTTATCGATGACGGGAGTTGGTTTCGGTACGACCTGGCCCCGCTCCTGAAGGAGGCGTTCGACGTACTTGCCGATGAGGTCGGATTCGAGATTGACGGGATCGTTGACCTGCTTGAGGCCCAACGTTGTGACTTTGGCGGTATGCGGAATGATGGCGATGGAGAATCCATGATTGGTGACATCGTTGATCGTGAGGCTGATGCCATCGACGGTGATCGAGCCCTTCACCACGCAGTAGCGCAAAATCTCTTGCGGCGCCTCGATGGTAAAAACCACGGCATTCCCGTCTTGCTGCCGGCTGCGAATCGTGCCGACGCCATCGACGTGCCCGGCGACCAGATGCCCGCCGATTCGCTCACTCAGCTTCATGGCCCGTTCGAGATTCACGGGCGTTCCTGCCGTGAGCAGACCCAGCGTCGTGACTGAGAGAGTCTCGGGAGACACCTCCACTGTAAAATTG
>CAZXNN010000402.1:0-3364 GCA_964641915.1 uncultured Nitrospira sp.
GTTGAGATGGCACTTCCGCATCATGATGCAGCCTTCGATGATCAACGGCGCCGTAGCGAACCCGTACTCTTCCGCCCCCAGCAGCGTCGCAATGGCCACATCCCGGCCGGTCTTCATCTGCCCGTCGGTCTCCACGCGAATCCGTCCGCGCAGGTCATTCAGCACCAGAGTCTGATGCGTTTCCGCCAGTCCGAGTTCCCAGGGGCCGCCGGCATACTTGATCGAAGACAATGGTGACGCGCCGGTTCCTCCGGAATCACCGCTGATGAGCACCTTGTCGGCATGCGCCTTGGCCACACCCGCGGCGACCGTGCCGACGCCGACTTCCGAAACCAGCTTCACCGAAACGGCCGCATCGGGATTGGCATTCTTGAGGTCGAAAATCAGCTGGGCCAAATCTTCGATGGAATAAATGTCGTGGTGCGGCGGCGGCGAAATCAGCTGCACGCCCGGCGTGGCATAGCGGAACTTGGCGATGTTCTCATCGACCTTGTGGCCCGGCAGCTGTCCGCCTTCGCCCGGTTTCGCGCCCTGCGCCATCTTGATCTGCAACTCTTTCGCGTTCACCAGATAGTGGCTGGTGACACCGAATCGCGCCGACGCGACCTGCTTGATATAGCTGTTCTTCGAATCACCGTTGGGCAGTGGCTTGAATCGCTCCGGATCTTCGCCGCCTTCGCCGGTATTGCTCTTCGCCCCGAGCCGGTTCATCGCGACCGCCAGCGTTTCGTGCGCTTCTCTGCTGATCGAACCGAACGACATCGCGCCGGTCGTAAACCGCTTCACGATCTCCTTGGCCGGCTCCACTTCATCGATCGGGATCGGCTCCGGCAGGAACTTGAAATCGAGCAACCCGCGCAGGTTCGAGCGCCGTTTACTCTCATCGTTCACGAGTTGCGAGAACTCGGCGAACGTCTTGGGATCGTTGTTCCGCGTCGCATGCTGCAGCTTGTAGATCGTGTCCGGATTCCAGTTGTGATGCTCACCCTGGATCCGATAGTGAATCTCGCCGCCGAAATCCAACTGCCTGATCGGCGCCGGCTCATAGGCCAGCCGATGCCGCCGCAGCGTTTCCTCGCCGATGTCACGAATGCTGATGCCTTCGATCCGTGACGGAGTTCCCGTGAAATAGCGGCTGATGAGTTCATGGTTCAGGCCGATGGCCTCGAAGATCTGCGCGCCGCAGTAGGACTGCACCGTGGAGATCCCCATCTTCGAGAAGACTTTCAGCAGCCCCTTATTGATGGCCTTGATAAACTTGCCTTCGGCGGTTTGCGCATCGAGTCCTTCCGGCAAATACCCGTCCCGCTCCATGTCCACGAGCGATTCGAAGACGAGATAGGGATTCACCGTCCCGGCGCCGTAGCCGATGAGGCAAGCAAAGTGATGCACGTCCCGCGGCTCGCCGCTTTCGACGGTCAGCCCGACTTCGGTTCTGGTGCACTCGCGCACGAGGTGATGGTGGACGGCGGCCACGCCGAGCACGCTCGGGATCGGCGCCCACTCTTCATTCACGCCGCGATCGCTGAGAATCAGGAACTTGTACCCTTCCTTGATCGACTGGGACGCCTGACGGCAGAGATCATCCACCGCCGCGCCCAATCCCTCCGGTCCTTCGGCGACGCGGAAGAGCATCTTCAAAGTCTTGCTCTTGAAATGGGGATCGGCGATCTCACGGATCTTCTGCAGATCGGCGTTCGTCAGAATCGGCTGTTTCACGCGGATGCGCCGGCAGGATTCCGGATTCTCATCCATCAAGTTCGGCTTGGGTCCGATGCTGGTCGTGAGCGACATGACCAATTCCTCGCGGATCGGATCGATCGGCGGGTTCGTGACCTGCGCAAAGAGCTGCTTGAAATACTTGAAGAGCAGCTGCGGCCGGTTAGATAGCACAGCCAAGGGCGTATCCGTACCCATCGATGAGATGGCTTCTTCCCCGTTCACCACCATCGGCGTGAGGACCATCTTCAGTTCTTCCACCGTATAACCGAAGGCCTGCTGCCGCTGACGCGTGGTGGGGTGATCCGGTTGCGGCACATTCAGCGGCTCGGGCAATTCATCCAACGAAATCCGATGCTGCGTCACCCACGAGCGATAGGGTTTGCGGCTGACAATCTCGGCCTTCACTTCCTCGTCATCGATGAAGCGTCCCTGAACCGTATCGATCAGGAACATACGGCCCGGCATGAGCCGGCCCTTTTGCCGGATCTTGTGCGTCTCCATCGGCAGCACCCCGGCTTCCGACGCAAGCACCACGACGCCGTCGGTGGTCACGAGATAGCGGCAGGGACGCAAGCCGTTCCGGTCCAGCGTGGCGCCGATCAGCTTGCCGTCCGTGAAGCAGACCGCCGCGGGACCATCCCAGGGCTCTTGCATCGCGGCGTGATATTCGTAGAACCCGCGGCGATCGAGATCCATCTGGGGATTAGCCACCCAGGGCTCTGGAATGAGCATCATCATCACATGCGGCAGCGAGCGTCCGCCCATGGTCAGAAACTCGATGGCATTGTCCAAACAAGCCGAGTCGCTCTGCTGCTCGGACACAATCGGATAAAGCTTGTCGAGGTCCTTGCCGAACAGATCGGAATTGAGCCGGCCCTGGCGGGCGCGCATCCAATTCACATTGCCCTTGAGCGTGTTGATCTCGCCGTTGTGGCACATATACCGATAGGGATGGGCCAGCGGCCAGGTCGGGAAGGTATTGGTGCTGAACCGCGAGTGGACCAACGCCAGCGCGCTCGTCAGACTCGCATCTGTGAGATCCTGGTAGTAGGCCGACATCTGGTGCGGGAGCAGCAGTCCCTTGTAGACGATCGTGTTCGCCGACAAACTGGGGATATAAAAATACTCGCGCCCTTGGATCGCCGACTGGCCCACAGCGTTCTCAATCCGCTTACGAACCACGTAGAGCTTCCGCTCAAACTGGGCTTCATTGAGCACATCGCGGGCGATAAAGATCTGCCGCATGAACGGCTCGGTACTGCGCGCCACCGGCCCGATGGCATCGCTCTTCACCGGCACATCGCGCCAACCCAGCAGCCGCAGGCCTTCTTCGGCAATCACCTTGGCAAACAACTGCTCGCACTGTTGCCGGCGATCGGCCAGAGGCGGCAGGAACACCATGCCCACGCCATACTCACCGGCATTCGGCAAGGCCACGCCGACGTCACCCGCCGCGCGCTTCAAAAACTCATGCGGAACCTGGAGGAGAATACCCGCGCCATCGCCGGTGCAGGGATCGCAGCCCTGCGCGCCGCGGTGGGTCAGATTCTCCAGAATCTGCAAGCCCTGCTGCACGATTGTGTGAGACTTTTGGCCTTGAATGTTGACCACAAAGCCCACCCCGCACGAATCTTTTTCGTGT
>CAZXNN010000403.1:0-3361 GCA_964641915.1 uncultured Nitrospira sp.
TTCACGGAAATCGATGCGATCATCAGCCGTATACACAAATGTGAGTTGCCGGCGCTGAAGCGCACCATACACCTCCACCAGCTTCAGCCGGAGCTTCATTTCACCGGCCTTCGCCCGGCAATAGGCCATGGCCTCTTGAGAAAGGCGCTCAAGCCGCGACACCAGCGCGGCATCCTCGCCGTTGGCCTTGCGGAGAATCGGCTTCAGCACACGCATGGGTGGAATAAACGGCGTCTCGTAGGGCGCCGTATAGACCACCCCGTAAGTCACTTCGCCATCGACTTCAAGCAACACCCGGTCACCGGTCCGCAGAAGCAATTCTCCGGCATCCAGTTTCTTGACCTCCCCACGATCCCGGATCTTTACTTCAGTCAGCCGGACCGACTGGGGAAAGGCCTTTACCATCTCGTCGATTGTGACCTGATTCATAACCGGCATGATACACGAGTTCATCCTGAAGCGAAACCGGCTATGAGCCTATCTCCCTGCCCTGCCACCACGTCGTCCAGAACGGCCAATCACTCGTAAGGCATTGATATAAATAACCTGTTATGCCATCGACGCATATGCACTTTGTGGTAATGTACTCGTGACCGGAAAGTCCGAATACCCGAGAGAACAATTACCGCCTCTCCGCGAGGTGCGGTCTAATAAAGGAGCCGTTCTCGCATGATCAGAATCCCGACAAGAGTCGTCCTCCCCTTCGGGTATCAGATTTCAATCCGCCAACTGACGGATACAGAAATGGATAAGCGCGATGCCAACGCTGATGGCATCTGGGACGACGACAACAGGACGATCTATATCCGGAAGCGCCTCCCGATGACCAGGCGCCGTTATATCCTCGCGCACGAACTCGGACATGCCTGGCTGGACTGGCAACATCGACATCTCGACGAAGGCAAAGCCAGTACCTGAGGTTCCACTGAATCACCCGTTGGCCAGTTTCAGGATGTATTCCCACTCCACTTTCGTGACCGGCTGAACCGACAAGCGCGACCCTTTCTGCAAGAGCGCCATCCCCGCGAGCGCCTTCTCCGTCCGCAAAGAGTCTAGCGAAATGGGCGCATCGAAGGTCCGGACATGGCGGATGTCGACCATGTCCCAACGCGGGGCCTCGGGATCACTGGCAGAATCAAAATGCGTGTGGTTCCGTTCGAACTGGGTCGGGTCGGGATATGCCGTGGCAGTGACTTCCGCGATCCCCACGATGGCCGGAGGATTTGCGTTGCTGTGATAGAACAATACCTGATCGCCCGCATTCATGGCCCGCATGAAATTTCTGGCCTGGTAGTTTCGCACGCCATCCCAACTGGTCGTACGCTTCGGCGCCCGCGCCAGGTCCTCGATCGAAAATACCAGCGGTTCGGATTTCATCAGCCAATATTGTCTTGCGTGCGACATGCCCTGGATCCTTTCTTCGTCGTCTTCCCGCCCTGCGACACTGCAGTCCGGACGCCCGCCGTCATTGCCGTCTACCGACTCGCGGGAAAGCTATGAACGCCGCGACCCTTACTCGATACACCATCCAGGCCCTTGCTCTAGGTGAACAATAGCTCATGACTCGGCCTCCCCTTGCGATACAGCCCGCCCCCGAGCCTCAATAAACGCCACCAACGCCCGATATGTCAGTTCTCTGGTTCTCGCTTTACTTCCTGCTTCAGATCCCACATTGACCTCCACATAGACGCGATCGGTCACCTGCATGCTCGCGTCATCGCAGAGGCTCCACATTTCGTGGAGAAAGCCTTCAGGCAACCCGACCTGCATGCCTTCTGATTCGATGCGATCATCGAGAAGGGCCAACAGATCCGAGATGGCATGATCAGGCCGATAGGCGGTCGCGGCAAAGCCAAACCGCTCCTGTGCCAAGGTCTCCTGCCGGGCCTGCTCCACCAGATCCTGCATGTACTCTTTCAACAAACCGATCACATGACCAGAAAGCATAATCGCCATTATCGGCATTCCACGGAAGGGGAGCAAGAGAACCTTGCGGTTGACCCTGCGCCAAATGCTTCTCTATGATGCGAAAAACTTGATAACGTTGAGATCCGATGACCGAACGATACGACATCTCACTGAACACCCCCGCAGGGCAACTCACCAGTGCAGTCGAAGTGCCCACGGGCTTCGTGCCGGTCTCGGCGATTGTGCCGATGATGCGGAGACTGGGAGAAGAAGCCCAGGCCCTGGAAGAACGCCGAAGCATTGAGGCAGGGCAGGCCATCTCATGCCAAAAAGGTTGCGCCGCCTGTTGCCGCATGCTCGTCCCGGTCTCAGCTCCCGAAGCCTTTGCGTTGCGCGACTACGTACAGACCCTACCGGAAGCAGAGCAAACCCGTCTGGCCCAACGGTTCGCCGTCACGCGGACGGCTCTGCTGGCCCGCGGACTCTGGAATAACTTAATCGAGATGGGTGAATCGGCCAACCAGCCTGACGACGCAGCGCTGGAGCCGATCAATCGCGCCTATTTTGCGCTTCGCCTCCCTTGCGCCTTTCTGGATCAGGACGTCTGCACGATCTACGAGCACCGACCGGCAGCCTGTCGCGAATTGCTGGTGACCTCGCCGGCCGAATGGTGCCAGAACCCCGTAGAACATCCCGTTGCCGCCTTGCCGGTCCCGGTGCGGATCGGCCCGGCCTTGAGTCTCTTGTGGGGCGAACTGACCGAGCAGCCACCGAAGTTGATTCCTCTTGCGACCGCGCTGGATTGGGCCGCCCGCCACGAGCGGGAGAATCAACCCCGTTGGCAGGGAACCCACATCCTCGATCGCGCGCTCGATAAAATCTGGCGGTTCCTGAGCCAGGCATTTCAACAGAAGTGATGACATGACACTAATGGTAAAGGAGAATCTCGAATGCAGAAGCCTGTGATTGCCTGCCTCGATTTGGAAGGCGTACTCGTGCCGGAAATTTGGATCAATGTTGCGATCAAGACCGGAATCGAAGAACTCAAGATCACGACAAGAGAGATGCCGGATTACGACAAGCTGATGAAACGCCGGCTTGCCATCCTTGACGAGCACAAATTGACCATTGCCGATATTCAGAGCGTGATCGATAAGATGGGACCGATGGACGGCGCGCCCGCATTCATCACCTGGTTACGCGAGCGCTGCCAGGTGATTATTCTCTCAGACACGTTCTATCAATTCGCGCTGCCGCTCATGCGCCAACTGGGCTATCCCACGCTGTTCTGCAACCAGCTTGAAATCGATGGCGGCGGCCGCATCGCGGCGCACCACATGCGGATGCCGAATCAGAAGAAACATTCCGTCGCCGCCTTCAAGTCGTTGAACTTCTACACCATGGCCGCCGGCGACGCCTACAACGACACGGCGATGCTCGGCGAAGCCGACGC
>CAZXNN010000404.1:0-3359 GCA_964641915.1 uncultured Nitrospira sp.
GGTGTCGGTGGACAGGGTGTCGTCACGGGATCGCACATCCTGAGCACCGCGGTCATCAATGCCGGAGGGGAAAGCACGATCGTTCCGTTCTACGGATCGGAAAAGCGCATGGCGCCGGTCGAGAGTTATGTGCGGGTGTCGGATGAACCGATCTACGAGATCGGCGAAATCACGTTTCCCCACATCATCATCATTTTCCATCCGCAGGTTATTACGCATGGTAAGTCCTACACGATGCCCTTTTACTTCGGTCTAAAGGAAGATGGGATCGCGCTGATCAACAACGATGGTCCGATGAACCTGCACAAGGACCAGGCGGCTGAGCTAAAAGAACGTCGCGCGAAGCTCTACTACTTCCCGGCTACGAAGCTTTCATTGGAAGTGGCGGGGATGGACCTTGCCACGAACATGGCCTTAATGGGCTGCATCGGAGCGATCACCGGATTGACGAACATGGCCGGTTTGGAGCAGGCCGTGAAGGACCGGTTCCTCGGAAAAGGATTCGTTGTTTCCGGCGGAACGGCGGCATTGGATAGCGTGGTCGAGAGAAAGTTTAAGAAGAAGCAGGAATTGATTGATAAGAACGTGGCCGTGATGCGGGCCGGTTGGAACTACGCCGTTGAGCACGGATGGGCGGCTCCCGACGTGAAACGTGTCGAGGCGCCAGTCGCCGCCGCCAGTGCGTAATAGCGATACAGAAGGAGTTTTCCATGTATCTCGTAGCTGATATCAACGTTGAAATTTGTGCCGCAAAGAGCTGCAAACTCTGCACGCAGTATTGCCCGGAAGCCAACACCATCCAATACAGCGAGGAGATGGGGAAGGATAAGGGCTTTAAGTACGGTTCTGCGTACGTGGCGGTGGATCGTTGTAAAGGTTGTGCGCAGTGCGTGTGGGTCTGCGACAACATGGCCAAGAACAACGCCATCAAGATGATCATGATCGATCAATTGCCGTTGGCCGCCATCACCGACAATATTACTTATGGCGACAAGAGCACAACGGCGGTTTTGGTAAGCCCTAGCGTCTGATCATTCGGCAAGAAAGGGGAACGGGCGTGGCAACAACGCAAGATAAGAGAGAGAGAATCATTGTTCCGGGACCGGCTGGATTTCATCCTCCGTCCGCTGCACAACTTGGTGTGTCGCTGCCCGATCCAGGCGAAGGCTTGTTTTACGGACTGCTGGAACCCAATGAGGATAAGGTTATCGAAGAGATGGCCAGAAAGATGTTGACCAGTCCCAACGCGACCCTTTTCCCAGGGCCGATGGTGTTATGGGCCTGGAATGAACATGCGATTGAAAAGGCCAAGGCCACGCTGGAAATTGCCGCCCAGATTCCGAACGTGATGATTATCCCGATGCCGGACTACCGGCCTAAATATCCCAAGATCGATCCGGAAGAGGTCATCAATCCCAATCACCCGAATTTGACGATTTGGGGAAATAAGATTGAGGCTTGTATCTTCATCGGCGTGCATTGCCACTATGCGAACCTCACGTTGAAGATGATCCGCGCGGGGACGAATTGCTGCACGATGGCGATTTGTGCCGAGCAGGGCCACGAAGACGCCATGTTGACGATCCGTGATTCGGATGTGCTCAAGCTGAAAAAGACCGCACAGATCTTCAAGAAGATTCGTGAAGAAATGGGGATCAAGTTGCCGGAGAACGGCGAGAATGTTCGGTTTACCGGAACGCAGTCCAAAGTCCACGGTGGAAAGACCCACACCAATCCTTTGACCTTTATGCCCACGGTCGCTGGAGTCGGCAGTGCGGGTACGTTTGGCCATTCGGCTGAACAGATGAAGCGTGAAGGATAAGGATCGGGATCACGGGCGATATAGCCAAGAGGTGCAACGATGAGCGAAGCTGAAGTTAAAACGAATCCCCCGGGTGCTCCTGCTGCCACTGTGGCGCCGGCAAAGAAAGACCCCCATGCCGAAGCCAAGCGGCAGAAGGTCGTCAGCCCTGAGTACTTGTTTCACGAAGCTCCGAGGACGAAGGAATTTATTACGGGCAGCGAAGCCGCGAAGGAAGCCATTCGCCGGTCGAATGTGGACCTCGCCATTGCCTACCCGATTACGCCTCAGAGCGAAACCATGCAGCTCGTGGGTGTGCTCTACGGCGAAGGATATGTAAAAGAGTACTATCGCGGCGAGGAAGAAGTCGGCGTCATGGCCGCCATCGCCGGAGGATCCCGCGCCGGTGTGCGCTGCTATACCGCCACTGCGGGACCTGGGACCTTGAGAGGTCTCGAAGGCATTGCCTCGTGGCCCGGCCATCGGTTGCCGGCCGTGGCGATGTTCACCTGCCGCGTGGTCAATGCTCCGCTTGCGATTCAGCCTGATAATATTGAAGTCTCCTATCTCCTCAATTGCGGTATGATCGTGTTTCATGCTGAGAATCAGCAGGACATGTTCGATTTCACGATGGCCGGGTTCGTCATCAGCGAGAAGAATGATGTGACTCTGCCGGTCGGTGTCTGCTGCGATGGATTCTTTGTTACGCATGCTCGTGGCTATGTGCGCATGCAGGATCGCAGCATGAAGCTGCCTCCGCGTGAAGCGTGGCGCGGCGCGGTGCCCGTCCTTGATGCGGAGAATCCTCCCGCGCGGCTCTCGCGCGACGCCCCGGTTCAAAAATCGAACTTCATGGCCTACAACATTCACGCTGTCTGGCAGCAGGAAGTGTGGGCTGCTGTTGAACGGTCCCGCAAGTATATCAATCAGTATATGGGCGGGTTGCTCACGGCTGAGAATGTGGACGGTGCCGAGGCTGTGATCATTGCGTCAGGAAGCGCCGCAGCTCAGTCCCGCGAAGCGGTTCGTATTTGTGCAGAAAAGGGCATTAAGATTGGCCTGATCAAGGTACGTTCGTTGCGGCCATTCCCGACAAAGGAACTGCGCGAACTCTGCAAAAATGCTAAGTTGATCGTGGTGCCGGAATTCAACTATGTCGGTTGGCTGGCTAAGGAAGTGGCGACGGCGATTTATGGTTATTCCAATGCCAAGATCATCGGTGGACCGCGAGTCTATGGCGGTCAGTCCATGCCGGTTGAATTGATTGTGGACGAAGTGGAGTCCGGGCTCACCGGCAAGAAATCCACCAACGTCGCGATGTCTTCAGTCATGGGCGGGGCCGTCAATCAAGACGACGTGTCCCATTTCATGCGCAGCATCTAGGCTGATCAGTTACAGCAATGAAAAGGCCCGCCGGGGATCACCCGGCGGGCCTTTCGTTTTCTCGGAAGCAGTGGGCTCGATCAATCGACGCGCCGGTTGTTAGCCCTGCAGCTCGTCCTCGATCAGCTCCTCGCTGGCGGGCATTCCGTGAGCGACGTATTTGGCATAAGATAGA
>CAZXNN010000405.1:0-3359 GCA_964641915.1 uncultured Nitrospira sp.
CCCTGCTTGGCAATCGCCACGGTCACAGCAGGCTCTTCGTCCTGATCACGCGCCCCGAACCAGACGTACCGCTTCGCCTCATTCGGACCATCGGTGACGTCGGCCACTTGCCGAAGGTAGACGGGGCGCTGCTCATTGACACCGACCACTAACGCGTCCAGATCCTCGCGGGATCGAATGAACCGCCCCGCTTCCACCAGGAAGCTCTGATTGCGGCTATCGAACCGGCCCGTCGGCAGGGCCCGATTCTCGCCACGGATCACGCCGGCCACCTGCAACGGGGTCAGGCCATAGGCCTTCAATCGCGCCGGATCGATCTGCACACGCAATTCACGCAACCGCCCCCCGACGATGAAGCCACCGGAGGTCCCGGGCACTTTCTTGGTCTCTTCCAACACCTGCTCGGCCAGTTGATGCAGTTCAAACTCGCCGTATCGCTGACTCGACAGCGTCACGGTCACGATCGGCACGTCGTTGACGTCTTTCGGCTTCACCAGGAACTGCTCGGCTCCCGGCGGCAGGAGATCCTGGTTCGACATCAGCTTGTCGTACAGATCGACCAGACTCTGCTCCATCGGCTGGCCGACATAGAAACGCACGATGATCAGCGCGCCGCCAGGGCGCGAGATCGAATAGACGTACTTCACGCCTTTGATCTCGGAGAGTTTGCGTTCGAAGGGTTTGGTCAGTTGTTCTTCGACGATCTTGGCTGAAGCGCCGGGAAAAGGCAGCCACACGTCGGCCATCGGAACGACGATCTGCGGCTCTTCTTCACGAGGGGTGACGACGATGGCAAACAAGCCCAGCAATAAAGCCGCCAGCATGATCAGGGGCGTCAGCTTGCTCCCGATAAACAGCGCGGCGATCCGACCACTGAGCCCTGGGCGATACTGATCCATAGCGCGCGGTTAGGGCGTCGCCGGGGCGGCAACGCTGTCGAGGATCTGCACCGGCGCACCGTCGATGCCCCGGCTTCCATCAGTCAATACCCGTTCACCCAGGTTGACGCCGGATAGAATTTCCAGTTGCTGATCAAACCGCCGTCCGGCCTTAATCCAACGGAGCCTGGCAATCCGGTCGGCCCCGACGACATAGACACTCGTCAGCTCCCCGCGTTCGACCACAGAGGACGCCGGGATCAGGATCGTGTGACTGGTTCCTTTATCCAGCTGAAAGCGCCCGAACATCCCGGTTTTCAACCCGGCCGTCCTGGGAAGATCAACTTTTACCATGAAAGTATGGGTTTGCGGATCGCCGGCCGGCAGGATCTGACTCACCACTCCGTTCAGAACCTGAGTTGCTAACGCATCGATGAGTACAGCAATCTTGTCCCCCCGAGCGATTGATTTCAGGTCGCCTTCCGCCACCGTCGCCTCCAGCCGGAGTTGGAGCGGATCCTCCATTTTCAGCAACGGTTGTCCCGGTGAGGCCAGCTCCCCTGCCTCCACGTTCTTTTCAGTGATCACACCATCGAAGGGTGCCTTCACGACGGTATAACTCAGCTGCGCGAGCACTGACTTCCGATTGGCCTCCGCAACCTTGTACGATCGGGTGGCATTCTCCATTTCCTGCTTAGACACCGCGTCCTGGCTATATAACGACTGCATCCTGTCCAGTTGAGTCCTGGCATTTTCGACCTCCGCCGAGGCGCGCGCCAGGTCGGCTTGCACATCACGGTTGTCGAGCTGAATGAGCGTCTGCCCCTTTGACACGCGCGTGCCTTCCCTCACCAGCAATATATCGATCGTCCCTTGGATACGGCTGGACAGCGTGGCCTGGAAGATGGGCATGATTTGACCGGTGACTTCGACACGGACGGGAACCTGAGCGGACTTGACCTCGACGACCGCGACCTGAATAGTGGCCGGCGATGCCGCAGACACAACCGCGGTAGCCGGTTCTTCTTTAGGGCTACATCCAGCCGTTAAGAGGGCTGTCGCAAGAATCCATCGCAGGCCCGTCATGACCATTGGTCCTTGTACCGCGCAGACAAGACAACACGTGTATTTCATCTTCTGGTAACGGCAAAACACGACCCAACCTTAACCGAAGCCTTGCCTTTTTGCACCAGCCTGACTACTCCTGCACGCCCAGTTTCCTCAAGAGCGCCATCATCGGACACCAGCCCGTAAAAGCCGACTGAATCAGGTTTGCCGCCACGAAGGCCGCAAAGTAATTCCAGTACGGATGGACCGCCGCCCCCAGGATAACGGCAAGCAACACAAAGACCCCGGCAATCAACCGCAACATGTCATGAAGCTTCATAACGCCCTCCTTTCCTCTAACCCGTGTGAGTCAGCAAGCAGGCAAAGGATTCGACTGAGCCGATCAGGGCGTTTTCTTGAGGCTCAGCATATAGCTCGTCAGCTCATTCAGCTGGGGATCGGTGAGCGGAAACTTCGGCATGAACGATCCGGGCGACACCGATTGGGGATCCTTGAAGTGCTTCACATGCCATTCACGGTCCGGTCTCTTATCGCCCACGAAGGACAAGTCCGGGCCAATCGCGCCCCCCTCACCGTGAACACGATGACAGCCGACGCAGCCGAATTGATAATACAGCGCGCGCCCTTTCGCAATGGCCGGATCGACTCGCGGGACGGCGTAGAGATTCTTGAGGGAAATGCCCAACAGGGAAAAGACCACGACGAGAAACACCGCCCCCGCCGCCAACGCAGCCGGGCGCTTGATCGGATTCCGCACCGGGTTCCTGTCGATGAAGGGCCAGAACAGCATGCCAAGGACGACGAGCATCGGCAGCACCCAGGTCGCCAGCGGCTCCAGCGGCCCATGGACGTACTTCAGCAACTCGTAATAGAAGAGGAAATACCACTCCGGCACCGGCACAAAGCTCGTGTCGGACGGATCGGCCTTGTCGGTGAGAGGAAACGGCACCAGCAGGGCCAGACTTGAAATGACCGCGAACACCACCAGCATCACGACGGCATCCATGTAGACCTGCCGCGGATAGAACGTCTCGCTGCCGAGTGACGCCCGCTCATCGGTCCAAGGGCCGGCCGGCCCCACCCGCCGCAGAATGAAGAGATGCGCGGCGATCAAACTGACCAGGACCGCCGGCAGAAAGAGCACATGGACGGCAAAAAACCGGGACAGTGTGAGCGCCCCCAGCACTTCCCCGCCTCGCATGACCCGCATCAAGAACTCTCCGACCACCGGCACGGTCCCCACCATATTGAGGCCGATCTGCGTCGCCCAGTAGGCCGTCTGATCCCACGGCAGCAGATAGCCGGTGAAGGCAAACGCCATCACAATGAGAAAGAGCACCACGCCCACCATGCCCATCCTTTCGCGCGGCGGCTTATACGCCCCATACAGGAACGCCTGGAGCATATGCAGCC
>CAZXNN010000406.1:0-3355 GCA_964641915.1 uncultured Nitrospira sp.
GAAGAACATGAACTCGTGGTTCTCCAAGTACGCCGAGCTGGCGGCCCTGTGTGTGTTGGGCAACGAGATCCCGCAGGTCCGATTCCTCGATCCCTCGAGCACGAGCCACCCTTCCCAGTTGGTAGAACGCTGCGGCCGGGCTGATGTGAGGGTCGAGCCCGCTCCCGGAAGCGGTCACGAGATCGACCGGTATGGCCAGATCGTTGACCGGATCCGCAGCTCGTAACGTGGCGACTCGCGCGTTGACCGCTTCGATCAAAGCCGGATTGGTCGGTCCTAAGTTCGACCCTCCCGATGCCTCGGCGTTGTACGCAAACGGCGCGGTCGCCGACGGACGACTCCAGAAATATTCCGGCTTGTCAAAATACTGTCCGATCAACGTGGACCCGATTACTTTGCCTTCACGCGTGATCACACTGCCGTTCGCCTGGTCCTGGAAAAACAGGTGGGCGAACCCGGTAACCGCCAGCGGATAAGCCACTCCCGTCAAGACAGTCAGCAGTAGCAGCAGGGTCAGGGCGGGTCTGATTTGTTCCTTCATCTTTTTCTTCTGGCTCTCAGCAATCGGCTCGGCATCTTGGTTACACCAGATGCAGGGCAACCAGAACCATATCGATGAGTTTGATGCCGACGAAGGGCACGACCACGCCGCCCAATCCATAGATGAGCAGGTGACGCCGTAACAATGGGCCGGCGCCGATCGGACGATATCGAATCCCTCGTAAGGCAAGCGGAATGAGCGCGATGATGATGAGTGCGTTGAAAATGACCGCGGAGAGGACCGCGCTCTGAGGAGTCGCCAACTGCATCACGTTCAATCCATTGAGCACGGGATAGGTCGTGGCAAAGGCCGCAGGAATGATGGCGAAATATTTCGCCACGTCGTTGGCGATACTAAAGGTCGTCAACGCACCGCGCGTCATGAGCAACTGTTTGCCGATCTCTACGATTTCGATGAGCTTTGTTGGGTTGGAATCCAGATCGACCAGGTTACCCGCCTCTTTTGCCGCCTGAGTCCCCGTGTTCATTGCGACCGCGACATCGGCCTGAGCCAATGCCGGAGCGTCATTGGTTCCGTCGCCTGTCATGGCCACGAGGCGACCTTCGGATTGAAGATCCCGGATCAGCATCAGCTTAGCCTCCGGTGTGGCCTGCGCCAGAAAATCATCGACCCCGGCCTCCGCCGCCACCGCAGCCGCTGTTTGAGGATTGTCTCCGGTAATCATGATCGTCTTAATGCCCATCCGGCGGAGTTCACCGAATCGTTCTTTAATGCCTCCCTTCACGATATCTTGCAACGCGATCACTCCCAGCACCTTGGCCTTTTCAGCCACCACGAGCGGTGTTCCTCCTTGTTTGGCAATCATCTCGACATTGAGCCGGACAAACTGAGAAAAGTGCCCGCCCTGTTCGAGTACATAGGCCTCGATGGCGGCCGCTGATCCTTTGCGGATTTGCCGTCCGTCAAGATCCACCCCGCTCATCCTCGTCTGGGCCGTGAAGGGAATAAACGTGGCGCCCATCTCATGAATATCGCGCGCGCGCAATCCATACTGCTGTTTCGCCAGAACGACAATGCTGCGCCCTTCCGGTGTTTCGTCCGCCAACGATGAAAGTTGAGCGGCATCGGCCAACACCTGGGCCTCAACTCCTTCTGCGGGAGTGAAGGCAGTGGCCTGGCGGTTGCCCAGTGTGATGGTACCGGTCTTATCAAGCAGCAGGACGTCCACGTCCCCCGCTGCTTCAACGGCCTTTCCGGACATCGCGATGACATTGGCCTGCACCATGCGGTCCATGCCGGCAATCCCAATGGCCGAGAGGAGAGCCCCAATGGTCGTCGGAATCAGGCAGACCAGGAGCGCCACCAACACCGTGACCGTCACCGGCGTCCCTTGTCCCGTGGACTGCACGCTGTAGAGCGAGAACGGCAACAGGGTCACCGTTGCCAAGAGAAAAATGATGGTCAGCGCAGCAAGGAGAATAGTGAGGGCGATTTCATTCGGCGTTTTCTGACGTTTGGCCCCTTCCACCATGGCGATCATCCGATCCAGAAAACTTTCTCCTGGACTGGCCGTGACACGAACAATGAGCCAGTCGGAGAGAATTTTCGTGCCCCCCGTGACGGCACTGCGATCGCCGCCGCTTTCTCGAATGACGGGCGCACTCTCGCCGGTAATGGCGCTTTCGTTCACCGACGCGACGCCCTCCACGACCTCGCCGTCCACGGGAATGAAATCTCCCGCCTGCACGAGGATCACATCATTTTTCTTGAGCTGATTCGCCGACACCACACTGAACGTATCCCCTCGCTGGAACGGACGGTTCCACACGGCATGATGCTCAGTGCCGGGATCAACCGTACCAAGCTTCTTGGCCGTAAGTTCCAAGCGGGCGCGCCGGAGTGAATTGGCTTGTGCTCTGCCCCGACCCTCCGCCAGGGCTTCCGCAAAGTTTGCGAACAGAACGGTGAACCAGAGCCAGAGGGCAATGGCAAGAATGAACCAGGTCGGCGCTTCCCCCGCTCCGACCAGCGTTTGCAGAAACAGGAGGGTCGTCAAGACACTTCCAACCCACACCACGAGCATGACCGGGTTTTTGGCCTGATGGCGAGGATCCAGTTTGCGACAGGCGTCTAATAGGGCCTGCCGAAGAATGTTCTGATCAAAGAGGGAGCGGGTCTGGTGGCTTTTCACTTCTATTGCCATGCGGATAGCCCTGTTCGCTTCCTGTGTCCCCGTCACATGAGCAGGTATTCAACCAATGGTCCGAGGGCCAGGGCCGGCAAGAACGTGAGTGCCCCAACCACAATCACCACTCCAATCAAGAGCGTGACAAACAACGGCGTGTGAGTCGCCAGCGTGCCGGATCCCGACGGTGCCGTTTTCTTTCGCACCAAGGACCCTGCCAGGGCCAAGGTCGAGATTGCGAGCCAGTACCGAGCAATCAACATCGTAACGCCACCGGTAATGTTGTAAAAGGGAGTGTTCGTATTGAGTCCCGAGAACGCGCTCCCATTGTTGTTGCCCTGTGACGTATAGGCATAAAGAACCTCGCTGAACCCATGAGGTCCGGGATTCAGCAGAGACGATCGCCCAGTTTCGGTCCCGACGGCGATGGCCGTGAAGCCCAGAACGATAAGGGGCATGATGAGGATGAGCAGCGCAGCCATCTTCATCTCGTAGGGCTCGATTTTCTTCCCGAGATATTCGGGCGTCCGTCCCACCATCAAACCTGCGATGAACACCGCAATGATCGCAAAGACGATCATACCGTACAATCCGGAGCCGACACCGCCGAACACGACTTCGCCGAACTGCATGAGGAACAGGGGCACGAGACCGCCCAACGGCGTATA
>CAZXNN010000407.1:0-3338 GCA_964641915.1 uncultured Nitrospira sp.
TCGTTGGGCTCATAACCCAAAGGTCAGAGGTTCAAATCCTCTCCCCGCAACCAAACGGCATCCCCCTCCTGACAGCCATTTCACCTCAAGAGTTCTGAATCCTAATCGAAGTAGTTCTACGGCAGCATCTGCTTAATCTGGCGAAGATCCGCAAGTTTCTTTGGCGGTCTCTCCATTTGCGATAGGATCAGTCTACGCTGACTGGCGGGAAGGGAGCGGAGTCGTGAACTTTATTCGAATCGGCAACCGCGCATTGAATCTTGATCGCGTCACCCATTGCGAAGTGCAGATCTGGCAAGACGCCATATCTGTAAAGATATACATGGCCGGGACTGCGAATAACACCCCTGTAGTGCTGAATGAGGAAGAAGCCAAAGAATTCTGGAAGTACATTGAGTATGTCGCTGAAAAACCTGTGTGAACCAGCGCTAGCCTGCTGCCCCCCCCCTCTGACTTATCTATCCTCTCTATGAATCCACAGGATCGCGCCTATCGGTAGACCCCACTATTTTTCGTAGTGCCCAGAAAGTCTGGCGCCTGGGACCGATAATCTCGATAGTAGCCCATCACTTTCTTCACATATGACTGGGTTTCTTTGAACGGGGGAATCTGCCGATACCGATCGACTTTCTTCTCTCCAGCGTTGTAGGCTGCGAGTGCCAGCCGAATATTCCCGTGAAAGCGGTCCAGAAGGTAGCGTAGGTGTTTCGCACCACCGCCAATATTGTCGCGGGTATCATAGAGATTTCGCACACCATGACGAATTGCCGTTTCGGGAATCAGCTGCATCAACCCCACCGCCCCAGCTTTTGAAATCACTGTTGGGTCAAACGACGATTCGGCCTTCATGACCGCGAGAAGGAGTGCGGGAGACAGCCGATATTCCCGCGCGTAGCGGATCACCGCTTCTTCTAACTCTTGGTCTGAGACCGCCGCATGGTATCGAGGCTTGAGAATGATTTCCCCAAAGCGCTGATCCGCCGGGACGTTGGTCACATGTACTGTTCCAGTAGGACTCACGTACCCATAGAGTTCCCCGTCTGCGAGAACGGCTGGCGCTTCAATGGCAACCATAAACAGGCCGACCATAAGCCTAATCCCGATCCGTCGAGCCCAGACACCATTCCCGGACGTTTCGGCTCTCCGTCTACAGTTAGAATCATTGAGAGTTGTGGGAATCATTTGCGCTCCCTCCGGTACTCCGCTTACCTGTGCCCGTTGCTTCAGGTCTCCCTACGCCTGGTCTACCCGCATGGATTGTGCCATTACACAAGAACCATCCGTCAATAAACTATTCAACACTTTCAAACAGATGGGTACGCCTACACCTCCAGACTTATGTAGGGGAAGACGCCCATCGAGTAGCCGACTTTTCGTCATTGCGCCACACTTTGTCGCTTCGACGAAATGGCCCGAATATTGTCCGATGAGTGGCCGCGATATGCTCGATCAATGACTCCCGTTGTGCTACGGTTGCTTTGTGATTCGCAAGCTCGGAGACGCACCGGCAAGAGGGTTGAGCAAAGAGGGGGGCGTGATGAATCAGCGACCACGGTTCCTTCGAGTCATTGCCCTGTGGGGGGTTCTCTTTTTCATAAATGGCTGCGCGAGTGAATACAATGCCTTCCATACCCAAACGGGAGACCCCATCCTCCTTTCACGGCGAGCTTACTCAAAGGAAACCTGCCTGCAAAAGATTCAAGCAGAGGGCGCTCACCTTGGAGTTACCTTTCGCTATGTTCATGTGCGAGGCTCATTTTTTGGTCAATCCCTCCTATGGCCGTTTGAAGGTGGGTATGCCTGTGAGGCAGCCATAGGACCGGAAGGGAAACCTAGGGGCATTTACCCGCTCGAAGACTCACCGCTGCTTGCGCACAGTGAGTGAACTTCTCCCGCATCCACTACTCAAACGACTGGCACGAAAAATATTTTCCTTCCATACTCACGATTAGTAAGAATTCTTCTCTTTCAGACAAAGTCTCTGTTGACAACACTCCCTATAGCGCAGTAATACTCGATTCTCCACAGAATATGGGGGGCGTGCGGGCACAACGCTCCTTCTCGCACCTCTGTTTATGGGAATGCGGGCAACTCGAAGGGAGGTGGACCCAGGACTCTGGCTCAAAGAGGTACAGGCCAGGTCCATGAACAACAGAACAAGAGTGCTGTACCGTCAGCATATGCATTCGGAAAAACCTGTGGTTCTTGCGCCATCCGTTTTACAAAAATCTGTTGGATTAGAAACAAGGAGTACGTATGGAAGACTTGGTGATTGAAGAAGAAGGCACCTCCTCCGCATTGACCATTACTCTTGGTGATTTTCTCGTCTTTATTAATTGGATGAATCAAACTGAAAAGGCTCTTGAACGCGCGGAATCTCTACCCACAATGCCTCAGCTCGATTCAGGCAAGGTACGCGGCTGGATTCAATTGGTTCAGCGCCTGGAAGAGCGCTTCCGACGCAGCGAGGAAAAGAAATTGGCGATGGAAGCGAATGTCATCGCACAGGAAGCCCAACTTGGCCAGCTCTTGTCACATCTCCACTCGAATATCGCTTCCTTATATGAAAATCTTGGGCAGTCACAAAAAGCCGAAGAAGTCCGCCGGCGTGCTGAAGCCCTTCATTCCGCATAGCCCCACATAGGACATCCCGGAGAAGCAGCAACACCGCTTACTTCTCCGGGCCCTCCTCACAATCGCCGCCCCCTAAGTATTCGGATTTCATCACTCCCTGCTATTTCTGACATTTCCTTGTGAAGACATAGACTTTGGCTATACTTGAGCCAGCGCTGCTGACGCCTGGACCGGAAAGACGCAACTCGACACTGTGTTATTGCACAGAGGGATCAGGATTGAGCCCTTCAACAATCAAATTGCTGCTCGTCGAAGACAATGATGTCGATGCCCACCTCACTCGGGATATCCTGGCTGAATGGAGCATTGAGCAATTCGACATCACTCACGTCACGCGACTCAGCGAAGCGTTTGCCCATCTTGCACGAGACCGCTACGATGCCATCCTGCTAGATCTGTCCTTGCCCGATGCCTATGGCCTGCCCACACTGAAACAGGTTCAAGCAACAAGCCCCACCATCCCGATTATCGTCCTTAGCGGAGTCAGCGATCAGGCGCTGTCTCTCCAAGCAGTACAGCAGGGCGCCCAGGACTATCTCGTCAAGGGACAGGGCCATCCGGAATTGCTCGCCCGTTCCATTCGCTATGCCATCGAACGGAAGCGAGCAGAAGAACGCATGACATATCTGGCGCAATACGACCAGTTAACCGGCCTGGTCAATCGGACCTTATTCCGCGATCGGCTCATCCAGGCCATGGCGCGA
>CAZXNN010000408.1:0-3329 GCA_964641915.1 uncultured Nitrospira sp.
GACATGGTGTTGGGTGTCTACTGGTTGACCAAAGAGCGGGTGGGCGTCAAAGGCGAAAATAAGATCTTCGGGTCTCCAGAGGAAGTGCGGATCGCTTACGATGCGCGCGAAGTGGAAGAGCACGCTCGCATTAAAGTGCGTCTCGGCGGCGCGCTGGTGCAGAGTACGGTTGGGCGTGTGCTCCTGTCTGAAATCCTTCCCGCGAGCATGCCGTTTGCCAGTGCCAATAAGCTGATGACGAAAAAGGAAATGACCAAGCTGATCGACACGGTTTATCGGCAGACCGGTCATCGGGACACGGTCGTGTTTCTCGATAAGATCAAGGATCTCGGGTTCTTCTATGCGACGAGAGCCGGCGTGTCGATTTGCGTCGATAATATGCACATCCCGACGAAAAAGGGTGTGTTCATCGAAAAGGCGCAGCACGAAGTCGGCGAAATTGAGAAGCAGTACGCCGAGGGTTTGATTACCAACGGCGAACGCTACAACAAAGTCATCGACATCTGGGCGCACGTATCGGAGCAGGTCGCGAATGAAATGATGAAGGAACTCGGTGCCGGCGGCGATCCCGCCAAGGCTGAATCCTTCAATCCTATTTTCATGATGGCCGATTCCGGTGCGCGCGGCAGTTCACAACAGATTCGTCAGCTCGGCGGTATGCGCGGACTGATGGCGAAGCCGTCAGGCGAAATCATTGAAACGCCGATTACGGCGAATTTCCGTGAAGGGTTGACCGTGCTGCAGTATTTCATTTCGACGCACGGTGCCCGCAAAGGTCTCGCGGATACGGCGTTGAAGACCGCGAATTCCGGGTATTTGACCCGCCGCTTAGTCGACATCGCCCAGGACGTGATCATTTATGAGATCGACTGCGGCACGCACGACGGCATTATGGTGAGCCCCCTCATTGAGGGCGGTGAAATCATTCAGCCGTTGGAAGAGCGTGTATTGGGTCGCTTGGCTGCAGAAGATATCCGCGATCCCGTGACCGGTGAAATCATCGTGTCGCGCAATGAAGAAATCAATGAAGATCGTACGAAGGCAGTCGTCGAGGCCGGCGTTGAGCGTGTCAAGATCCGTTCTGTGCTGACGTGCCAGGCGCCGCGCGGCGTCTGTCAGGCCTGCTATGGCCGCGACCTTGCTCGTGGACGGCTCGTCGAGAAGGGCGAACCTGTCGGCGTCATTGCAGCGCAATCGATCGGTGAGCCTGGAACGCAGTTGACCATGCGTACGTTCCACATCGGAGGTACGGCGAGCAAAGTCGTCGAGCAGACAATCGTCGAAGCGAAGCATGCCGGTCGCATTAAGTTCTTGAGTTTTGATGCGAAGAAGAATGCCGACATCCCAACCCCTGGAATCGCCGTCCGAAACAAAGAGGGCGAATGGGTAGTGATGAGTCGTAACGCGAAGATTGCGATCGTCGATGAGAGCGGCCGTGAACGGGAGAAGTATCCCGTGGTCTATGGCGCCAAGATCAAGATCGGCGACGGTGATAAAATCGCTCTTGGTCAAAAGCTGGTCGAATGGGACCCCTATTCACTGACGATCCTTACGGAAGTCGGTGGACGGATCGCCTACGGTGACATCATCGAAGGCGTAACCATGAAGGACGAGTTCGACGAGGTCACTGGTCTTTCGCGTAAGGTGATCATCGAGCATTCGGGTGCGACGCTTCGTCCACGCATTTCGATTAAAGATGATGGAGGCAAGACGGCGAAGGTTGCGGCGGGAGCGAACGTGGCCCGCTATCTGCTGCCGGTCGGTGCCCATATTTTCGTCGAAAAAGGTGCCGCGGTGCATCCTGGCGACGTGCTGGCAAAGATCCCGCGCGAAACGACGAAGACCAAGGATATCACCGGAGGTCTTCCGCGTGTGGCCGAGCTGTTCGAAGCGCGCAAGCCGAAGGAGCAGGCCGTCATCAGCGAAATCGACGGAGAGGTTTCTTACGGTGGGTTCGTGAAAGGGCAGCGGAAAGTGCTCGTCGACAATAAGATGGGCGACGTGAAGGAATATCTTATTCCTAAGGGTAAGCACGTCAATGTGCACGAAGGAGACTGGGTGCGTGCCGGTGAGCCGTTGATGGACGGTTCGGCCAATCCACACGATATTCTTGATGTGCTGGGGCCGAACGAGCTCCAGAAATATCTTGTCGATGAAGTCCAGGACGTCTATCGGTTGCAGGGTGTGACCATCAACGACAAGCATATCGAAATCATCGTGCGGCAGATGTTGCGAAAGGTGCGGATCGAAGATCCGGGCGATACTGAATTCTTGCCGGGCAGCCAGGTGAGCAAGGCCTTGTTCGAGAAGGCGAATGACCGCGTCTTGGAAAAGGGTGGCACGCCGGCTCTCGGTAAACCTGTTCTCCTAGGTATTACTAAGGCAGCGTTAACCACTGATAGCTTTATTTCCGCCGCATCGTTCCAGGAAACGACGCGTGTCTTGACGGAAGCGGCAATCAATGGACGTGAAGACAGTCTGCTCGGGTTGAAAGAGAATGTCATCGTCGGTCGGTTGATTCCAGCCGGAGCGGGATTTGAGGAGTATCGCGATACGTTCGTTATCAGCGAAAAAGCCGCTCCAGTTGTGGTGGCTGCTGCTTCCGGCAGCGCTGAAGTCGGACAAGAGCGGGCGGCAGCCACCACCGGTGAGGGGGCTGCTCGCTCGTAATTGTCTCGGAATTCAGGTGGTTCTTAGAGCGACTTGACAGGCGGTAAATGCATCACTATAATCCGACGGCTTTGCGGAAGGCGCTCGTTGGATTTTTGAAAGCGATAAGGGTTAGAACACGATGCCGACAATCAATCAGTTAGTGCGAAAAGGGCGAAACCTCGTCAAGGCAAAGACAAAGAGTCCGGCCCTCAAAGGCTGTCCTCAAAAGCGCGGAGTTTGTCTCCGTGTGTATACGACGACTCCGAAGAAGCCGAACTCGGCGTTGCGTAAAGTGGCGCGCGTTCGTTTGACGAACGGCATGGAGGTCACGACGTATATCCCTGGTGTCGGGCACAACCTGCAGGAGCACTCGATCGTGCTTGTGCGCGGCGGCCGCGTCAAGGACCTTCCTGGAGTTCGCTACCACTTGGTGCGCGGTGCGCTCGATGCCGTCGGCGTGGCTGATCGTAAGCAGAGCCGGTCGAAGTACGGCGCCAAGCGTCCGAAGTAAATTCTGGATTAACGAGAAAGAGTATCTGACATGCCAAGAAGTAAATTTCTGGATCAGCGCGAGGTTCTTCCTGATGTGCGATATCGCGACAAGCTTGTCGGGAAGTTTGTGAATACGCTGATGAGCGGGGGAAAGAAAAGCACGGCTGAGCGTATATGCTATGGAG
>CAZXNN010000409.1:0-3321 GCA_964641915.1 uncultured Nitrospira sp.
CGGGCGATGGCAATCCGCTGCCGCTGGCCGCCTGACAGGTTGATCCCTTTTTCTCCCACCACGGTCAAATATTTGTCGGGAAAGGCTGAAATGAAACCGTGCGCATGCGCCGCCTTGCTCGCTTCCTGCACTGCAGCCTCGCTCGCCTCGGGGTTCCCGTAACGGATATTGTCCAGAATGGTTCCGCCAAACAGGATGGTTTCTTGCGGGACGAGCGCGACCTGCCGGTACCAACTATCCATTGTGACATGTTTCAGATCGTGCCCGTCCACGGTGATGCGGCCTTCGACGGGGTCGTAGAAACGATGGAGGAGATTGATGACGGTGGTTTTCCCGGCTCCCGTCGGTCCGACAAAGGCGACGAGTTCGCCCGGTTGGGCTTCGAATGACAGGTGCGATAACACTGGGGTCCGCGGGTCATAGCTGAAGCTGACCTGCTCGGCGCGCACGTGGCCTTTTACCGCGGAGAGGACGTGCGCATTGGGGACGTCTCGAATATCCGCTTCGGCGTCGAGGATTTCAAACACGCGCTGGGTAGCGCCCTGGGCCTCTTTGATTTGCGCGAAGACGCGGGCAGCCGAACTGAATGGCCCGATCAGAATGCCCGCGAACAGGACGAAGGCGAAGAGATCACCCGGTGTGACGGTGCCTTCAATCACTTGAGTCCCGCCGTACCACAGGACGGCCGCGGCGGCTGAAAATGTCAGCAGGCTGATAACGGGGACGAAGAGGGCCATAATGCCGGCTCGTTTGAGTGAGAGCGCCAGGCCCTGTTGGATCTGGGTCAGGAATCGGCCTTCTTCCCGCTTCGTTTGCACGAACGATTTCACAATGCGGATGCCGGAAATGACTTCTTCAAGAAGGGTACTGAGCGCTGCGGTTTGGTCCTGTATCGAGGTCGAGAGCGATTTCAGCTTGCGGCCGAAAAATTTAGCGACGAGTACCAAGAGCGGAAGCAGGAGCAGGATGAGGAGGCAGAGCCGCCAGTTCATCGCTAACAAGAACCCGATGCCGCCGATGAATGTGACCAACTGCTTGGCGGTGTCGATCGGTGTCTCGGTGACGATGGACTGAATGACGGTCACATCGTTCATCAGGCGGGACAGCAATTCCCCTGTTCGTCTCCTGGCGAAAAAACTGACCGCGAGATTTTGCAGATGGGCAAAGAGATGGGTGCGGAAATCAGCGACGACTCGCTGGGAAATCCAGGCGGTCAGATAGCTATGCCCCATCGAACAAATGCCCTGCAGGAGGATCAGGCTGATGAACAGCCCGATCAATTCCGTCATGCGGCCACGGTCGTGCTGGACGGTAATGACGTCCCAGATCGTGCCGGCCAGGCGCAGCAAGGCGAGGTTGATCGCGGCAACTCCCATCACGAGGAGTCCCGCCAGGATCATCCGTGGAAGATAAGGTTGGACAAATGGAAGAAATCGTCTAAAGGGAGACATGTATCTGGGAGTTTCGGTGTGAGGGCGTCATCCCATCCCCCCGGGTTGTCCCTATATGGTGATCTGGGTCGATGGAATGCAACCGAGAATGGCAAAAGAACAAGGTGCTAGAGCTGCGCGATGGACTCGATCAGGTTCTTATTGAGGGCCACATAGTCGGAACGATCTGTATCGTTGATGACCACGTCCGTCAAGCTGATAAAGAGACGCACTTCCTCGTTGATCGCATCCGAGACGCGATGGCGCATTGGCGGAACGAGAAAGTCCCCCACGTAGGTGCAGTTCACCGTACGGACGCGGATGCGAACCTTCTTGCCTTCCGGCACAATGTCCTCCTCCCGGCGAACGGGGTGAGCTAGCTCTTACGACGTAAGAATTTTTGGCGTCTGCGCAACTTCTTGTACTTGTGTTTGCGCATTTTTTTTCGCCGCTTTTTTAACACGCTCGACATGCAATGAATCTCCAAAGACGGGCGAGTCTAGAGACTTTTTGGCCAAAAAGCAAGCCAGTCGGTGACTAGCCGTGAATGATTGTGGTGATCTGGTTTCCCGTCGGGTTGACGGCGCCCCGCGCCTTGACCGATCCACGGGACGTTCCTATACTGCAACTCCATGAATACGAATCATCCGGCCTCACGGTTTCGCTTCCGCGTGCTCGGTTGGTGCGGCGTGGCGATACTACTGACAGGCGTGGCCTGCTCATCGAAGACGGTCCAGTATCCTGAGGATCATGAGCGTTTTACCCGCATTGATCGTGCGGTGGAAGCGTTACGGGAAGCGTACCAACATCGAGACCGGTCTGCGTTTCAGGATGTGATGTTGCCTGCGGAGTCGTTGGAGCAAATCCAAGCGGAGGCCGCGCAGGATTTCGAACTGTTTCAATCCATTCAGCTGGACTTTAAAACCGAGCGCATCATGATCGACGGAGAAAATATTGACGTGTATGTGCATTGGCAGGGGGTGTGGAAGAAAAATCCCGACGACGCCGGTATCCGTCAGCGTGGACATGCCCGCCTGCAGTGGGTGGGCAAACAATCAATTCTTCTTCGTGGCGTGCAAGGTGATTTGCCGTTTGGGATGAAAGTGCGCCAGGCTTTATCCGACCTTCCCGCAGTCCCGCAGAAACCGCTGCCCCAATGAAACAGTCAGCAGCTCAGTCGCGGAAAAGATCCTCTCTCCATAAAGCCGACTTTCTGGTCATCGGGAGCGGCGTGGCCGGGTTGCGCGCGGCCCTGGAGTTGAGCCGGGAAGGCCGTGTCATCATGCTGACAAAGGGGCATCCGCTGCAGAGTAATTCGATCTATGCGCAAGGGGGCGTGGCGGTGGCGCTCAGTGAAGAGGACGATGTCGCGATTCACCGGACCGATACGTTGAAGGCCGGCCACGGGCTGTGTCGCCCCGAGGCGGTTCGGGTGCTGGTGGAGGAAGGGCCGGCGCGGATTCAGGAATTGATCCGGTGGGGCGCCAAATTCGACAAGGCGGATGGAAAGTTTGCGTTTGCTCGAGAAGCGGCGCATAGCCGAAGCCGCATTTTGCGCGCACGCGGAGATGCCACGGGCAACGAAATGGTGCGAGCCCTGATGGCGCAGGTCGCGCGGCAGAAACGCATACAGCGGCTCGACTATCACTTTACAGTTGACCTGGTGGTGGAGGAGGGGCGTTGCTGCGGGGCGGTCGTGCTTGATGAATCATCGTCGAAGCAATTCATTATTCCCGCGAAAGCCGTCGTGTTATCCACGGGCGGCGCCGGACAGATTTACGCCCGGACGACGAACCCTCCCAACGCTACCGGCGATGGCATGGCGATGGCGTTTCGGGCAGGAGCCATGCTGCAGGATATGGAATTCGTCCAGTTTCATCCTACCTCGCTC
>CAZXNN010000410.1:0-3310 GCA_964641915.1 uncultured Nitrospira sp.
GACGCCGTGCGCGCTGGCTACAAGCAAGTGTTCGAGACTATTAAGCTCAATATCCGCTTTGAGATCCATGAGATTCAAGAAGCTGGAGACTGGGCGTGGGCTCGCACAAGCTCTGCTGGCCGTACCCGTATTCTGGTGGCCAACATTGAGCTCCAGGAAGGCAATAATGAGTTGTTCATCTTCCGCAAGGAAGCTGGCGAGTGGAAGATTCACCGTTATCTGTTCTCCACCAACCAGCCGCGCGCTTGAGGGTCAGCAGCCCCCGGCTTGGGGGCAAATCAAGACCTGTTCCTGTCGCGTCGCGAAGCCAAAGGTGAGTAGTGCATCGCTCGGTATATTTTCTCGACCTTGAATCCGCTCAAGTAACATTGAAAGGAGAACAAGATTATGTCAAACAAGAAAACCATTGCAGTCGTCGGTGCCACCGGTGCGCAGGGTGGCGGATTAGTCCGCGCTATTATGAACGACGCAAACAGCGGATTCACCGCGCGCGCGATTACGAGAAACGTCAACTCGGACAAGGCCAAGGGGTTGGCGAAGCTGGGCGCCGAAGTTATCGCAGCCGACATCGAGAACTTGGAGAGTCTCAAAAAGGCCTTCCACGGTGCCTACGGAGCATATTGTGTGACGAACTTCTGGGAGCATTTCTCACCCGAAAATGAAATCGCCCAGGCCACAGCCATGGCCACGGTAGCGAAGGACGCTGGCCTTGAACACGTCATTTGGTCCACGTTGGAAGACACCCGCAAATGGGTGCCGCTCAGCGACAACCGCATGCCGACTCTCATGGGCAAATATAAGGTATTGCACATGGACGCCAAGGGCGAGGCCGATGAAGTCTTTAGAGCGCATGGTGTGCCGACAACGTTCCTGCTGACCTCGTTCTACTGGGAGAACCTGATCTACTTCGGCATGGGCCCCAAGAAGGGTCCTGACGGCACACTGGCGATCACCTTCCCTATGGGTGACAAACAACTCTCAGGTATTGCCGCCGAGGATATTGGCAAATGTGCTTTTGGCATCTTCAAGAAGGGCCGCGAGTACATCGGCAAGACCGTCGGCATCGCCGGCGAGCACTTGACCTGCGCACAGATAGCCGCCACGCTCACCAGGGTGCTGAATCAAGAGGTGCACTACAACGACGTGCTGCCCGAAGTGTATCGAAGCTTTGACTTTCCGCACGCTGATGATATCGGCAACATGTTTCAATTCTTCCGGGATTTCGCACCGTACTTCTGTGGCGCCCGTAGCATTGACGTCACCCGAGGCCTCAATCCCGCGCTGCAAAGCTTTGAGGGGTGGCTTGCCCAACACAAGAGCCAAATCCCGCTCGAGTAGCCTGACGGCAGCTTTCCGGCGCGGAGCTTGCCGTAGCGACTGTCGTAAAGTGCCGATGGCAGGCCTCGACCCGTTGCCGTCTTCGAGGAATCTGGAGAACGAATGACCGGTTACGCGACAAACCAGTTCTGATTGATGCAGGCTCTCGACGTCCGTTTACGCCGGGTCACCACCGATACCCGCATGCGAAATCCACGCGGGTTGTTGTCCCGCACCCTCAACCGTTGAGCCGTTACGCAAGTCCTCACGTGAGGGCAGTATAATTCATATATAGAGCCAGCGACGTCACGCGATTGCTAGCATCAAATGTCCGATAGGATCGGAGGCGGGCTTGACCTTGATTTCGATGTCATAGCCGAGCCGATTCAGGCAATCCATCAGTTTGCGTTCGGATAGGTTGGAGAAGTCGCCACGCATCATGCCAGAGACCTTGGGTTGGGTGATCCCCATGCGCGTTGCTGCTTCGTGCTGGGTCAGCCCTTGCTGGCGAATAGCCTTCCTGATCTCAATCACCAACCCCGTCTTGATCTTGAGCTTGTCGGCATCGGGCAGGCCCAAGTCGGCGAAGACATTGCCAGAACTGCGTTGCACTTCGACTCCATCAATGACTCGTTTTTTCATGTCGTAGATCCTTTGCAAGCGCCTGGCCACTTTGAGCCTGGCGTGAATGATGGCTCTATCCTCTTTCGGCGTTGCGATGCCACGCTTACTCTTTTTTTGGAAGCAATGCAGAACAAAGACCGCTTCTTCGAACTTCACGGTATATACAGCACGATAGGTGCCGCTCCTATCGCATTCGACAACCTCAAGCACTCCGGCGCTGCCAAAGCCCGTGAGCACCTTCGCCGCATCGTGTTGATCACCGGCTTGAGCAAGCGAAAGAGCGTACCCGAAGAATCGCCTGACGGCGGCGGGTAATGCCATCAGATCTTTGTAGCTACTGCCTATCCATTCGAGAGGCCTTTCGGTAGGAGCTATGTTTCAATTATAGCTGAACAGGTATACTCCGCAAGTACCCGATCAGTTCAAATGCGGGTTTTCTCGGGCTTCGGTGACCGCACTTGGCCGGATGCCGCCGGTCGCGAATGGCCATTTGGTGATGAGGAAGAGTGCAAACTCAAGAACTGACCCCGGTTTTCCGTTCTGACTGCGGAAAGGCAGGCAATCGTTCGACGGAAGCAATCAGTTGCTGAGTCACGAGTAGCGCGTAGTGCGGAGAATCCTGCGCGATGAATTGCCTGATCGACTGGACATCTTCAATAGCCCGGCGAGTCCAGACCAGCGGAGTCATTTGAGAAGCTGACGAACCGCCTCGGCGTGGGGAACTGTTTCACCGTTATCCGACTGCCTGAGGCTCTCTTCGACTTTCGCCAGGAAACAGAGCCGCTCGATGGCATCTTCGAACGTGGCGCTGTCGGGGAGCCCATCGACGGCTTGAAGAATCTTCTGCTTGACCGTTCTGGTCGCCATTGCAGTCACTTCTTACAATTTGCACTTTAGGACACTTTCCCCGATGCGTCAACGTTCCCCAAAGCGTACTTTCCAGCCCAGACGCCGCCAATGGCATACGAGCATATTCCGGCAAACCTTGGCGAGCGGGAGCATCGATGCGCCTCATGGAATTGGCCTGTTGGCAGCACTCATGACACGGATCACGTGACTCGCGCGTATGCGGGTGCTATAAAAGAGCGTGGCTACCGTCCGGTTTGAGGTCCAGACTCCGCTTGGCTTTACTGTTCGGACAACCGAGGAATACTGGGAACGCATTGTCACCGAGAAACACCGGAACATGCGAAGCCACGAAGCCGATGTCAAAGCGACGTTGAGCGATCCCGACCTGGTCAAACAAAGCGCCGCGACCTCAGTGTTTTGCTCTTTTACCGGCCACAGGCGGAAGGATGTACGGCCGCCGTTGTCCGGCGTCTCAATGGTGAGGGGTTCTTGATCACCTGCTATCTGACCGCCGCCATCA
>CAZXNN010000411.1:0-3307 GCA_964641915.1 uncultured Nitrospira sp.
GTTCCGGCCGGCCCGCCCGGACGCGCCGCGCCAGCCGGTCGAAGGCCAGATACACCACCGGCGTCGTATATAAGGTCAGCACCTGGCTCACGATCAGACCGCCGATGATGGCGATGCCGAGCGGATGCCGCAGCTCCGATCCGACCCCCGACCCGATCGCCAGCGGCAGCGCGCCCAGCAGCGCCGCCATCGTCGTCATCATGATCGGCCGGAACCGCAACAGGCAGGCCTCATAGATCGCCGCCTCCGGCGTTTTACCATCCATGCGCTCCGCCTCCAGCGCAAAGTCGATCATCATGATGGCATTCTTTTTGACGATGCCGATGAGCAGAATGATCCCGATCAACGCGATCACGCTGAACTCGATTCGGAACAGCATCAGGGCCAGCAACGCGCCGACCCCGGCGGACGGCAGCGTGGAGAGAATCGTGAGCGGATGGATATAGCTCTCGTACAAAATCCCGAGGACGATGTAGACCGTCACCAGCGCGGCGAGGATCAGCCAGACTTCGTTCGCCAGCGACCCTTGAAACGCCTGGGCCGTACCCTGGAAGCTCCCGCGAACACTGGCCGGCAGATTGATCGCCTGCGAGGCTTTCTCGATGGCGGCGACCGCATCGCCGAGCGAGGCGCCCGGCGCCAGATTGAAGGACATCGTCACCACGGGAAACTGCCCCTGCCGGCTGATGGCCAGCGGTGTCGTCGTCTCGGACACCTGCGTGAACACGTTGAGCGGCACCTGCCCACCGGCGCCCGACCGGATATCGAGATACTGCAGCGACTGCGGACCGGTCTGAAACTCCGGCATCACTTCCAGCACCACGCGATACTGGTTCAGCTGCGTAAACATCGTGGAGACCTGCCGCTGGCCGAACGCATCGTAGAGCGTATCGACAATGAGCTGCGGGGTGATCCCCAGCCGCGAGGCCGTGCTGCGGTCGATCACCAGCATCGCGGCCAACCCGCGATCAAGCTGGTCGCTGCTGACGTCCCGTAATTCCGGGAGGGCCTGCAACGCCGTCATGAACGACGGCGCCCACCGGCTGAGCTCCTCGGGGTCCGCATCTTCCAACGTATATTGATATTGCGTCCGGCTGACACGGTCCTCCACGGTCAGGTCCTGCATCGGCTGCAGGAAGAGCGACATGCCCTCCACAGTGGCCGCCTGCGCCTGTACCCGGCGGATCACCTCATGGACGCTCACTCCCCGCTCGGCCATCGGCTTCAGATTGATCTGGATGCGCCCGCTATTCAGAGTCGTGTTCGTCCCGTCCACACCGATGAACGACGAGAGGCTGGCCACGGCGGGATCGGCCAGCACGGCAGCGGCCAGCGCCTGTTGTCGCTCCACCATCCCGCTGAACGAAATCGACTGCTCCGCCTCGGTAATCCCGAGGATCGCCCCGGTGTCCTGCACGGGAAAGAAGCCCTTGGGAATGATCAGAAACAGGATCACCGTCAGAACGAGCGTGCCGGCGGCCACCGCCAGCGTGGCCGATTGATGCTGCAACACCCGGCGCAACGTCCGTCCATAGACTGCGATCGTCCGATCGAACAGGGCTTGTGATCCCTGATAGAAGCGGCCCTGTCCGGCCGCCGGTCGATGGCGAAGCAATCGGGCACACATCATCGGGGTCAGCGTCAGTGAGACGACGGCCGAGACAAGGATCGTAGCGCTCAACGTAATGGCAAACTCGCGGAAGAGCCGGCCCACCACATCGCCCATGAAGAGGAGCGGAATCAGCACGGCAATGAGCGAGATGGTCAACGAGAGAATGGTGAAGGCGATTTGCTTCGATCCCTTGAGCGCCGCCTGCATCGGCGACTCCCCCCGCTCAATGTAGCGGGAGATGTTTTCGATCATGACAATGGCGTCGTCAACGACGAAGCCGGTGGAGATCGTCAACGCCATCAAGGTCAGATTGTTCAGGCTGAACCCCGCGAGATACATGACGCCGAACGTACCCACCAGCGACAGCGGGACCGCCGCCGCAGGAATGATCGTGGCCGCGAGGGTCCGCAGAAACAGAAAGATGACCAGAATCACGAGGGCCACGGCCAGCATCAATTCGAACTGCACGTCCCGCACCGAGGCCCGGATAGAGGTCGTGCGGTCGGTCAGCACGGTCACCTGCACCGCCGCCGGCAAGGCGCTTTGCAGCTGCGGAAGCAACGCCTTCACCCGGTCGGCCACATCGATCACATTGGCGCCGGGCTGCCGCTGGATATTGACGAGAATCGCGGGTTGCTCGTTCATCCAGGCCGCCTGCTTCACATTCTCCACATCGTCGAGGACATCGGCCACATCGGACAACAGGACGGGCGCGCCATTGCGATAGGCCACGATCAGGGGCCGGTAATCCCGGCTCGACAGTAATTGATCGGTCGCATTGATGATGGAGGCCCGACGCGGGCCATCGAAGGCGCCCTTGGCCTGATTCACGTTGGCGGCCGCCACGGCCACCCGCAAATCCTCCAGCGTCAGGCCATAGGCAGACAGCGCGCGCGGGTTCGCCTGGATGCGCACCGCCGGACGCTGGCCTCCGCTGAGGCTGACAAGTCCGACTCCGGCCAGTTGAGAGATTTTTTGAGCAAAGCGGGTCTCGGCCAGATCTTCGACCTGCGAGAGCGGCATCGTGCCGGACGTCAACGCAAGCGTCAGGATCGGCGCATCCGCCGGATTCACCTTGTTATAGACCGGAGGATTGGGGAGATCGCGGGGGATGAAGGTGGAAGCGGCATTGATCGCGGCCTGCACCTGCTGCTCGGCGATGTCGAGATTCAGATCCAGACTGAACTGCAGCGTGATGACGGAACTGCCGCCGGAGCTCGTCGAAGTCATCTGGTTCAGCCCTGGCATCTGGCCGAACTGCCGCTCCAAGGGCGCGGTGACGGAGGAGGCCATGACGTCCGGACTGGCACCGGGATAAAACGTGAGCACCTGAATGGTCGGATAGTCGACCTGGGGGAGCGCGGAGACCGGCAACAGGCGATAGGCCAGGGCGCCGGCGAGCACGATCGCCACCATCAGCAGGGCCGTCGCCACCGGCCGCATGATAAACAGGCGGGACGGATTCACGAAGAAGCCCCTCGCTTGGGCTTCTCAGCTCCGGCAGGGGGAGCGGGCGCGTCCGGGGATTTTGCGGGAGCGCCTTTCTGATTCCGGATCTCGACTTTGCTGCCTTCGCGCAGCTTCTCCGTCCCGTCCACGACGACCTCCTCACCTGGCGACAGGCCGCTGTCGATGGAAAGGTCGTCTCCTTGAGCCGCCCCTGCCCCCACCGGGCGAACCGCGACGGTCTGTTCC
>CAZXNN010000412.1:0-3304 GCA_964641915.1 uncultured Nitrospira sp.
CCGGCCATGGCTCCATCAAGCCCGTAGACCTTGGCAATCCCGTCGCCGACCTGGATGACCGAGCCGGTCTCCTTGACATCGACTTGCTTGTCGAAGCCTTTGATTTTTTCTTTAATGATCGCACTGATTTCATCTGCCTTGATCTGCATGGCTACTCCTTCGTCAACAGGCTCTGCATGGCGTGCAAGCGACCTCGGACGGTACTATCGACGACCGTGCTGCCGATAGAAATCTGCAGGCCCGCGAGGTGACTGGCGTCGGTCTGAAAGGTGATATCTACGTCTCGCTTCAGGGTTTCGCGAAGGCGTGCTTTGATACGGTCTTGTTCTGCCGGTGGTAACGCAGCGGCACTTGACACGGTCACTTGCTGAGTCCCCTTGGATTGATCGACGAGTTTTCCGAATGCGTCGGCGATTTCCGGCAGAAACCCGATACGATTCTTCTTCACGAGCTGCCCGATAAAGGCTTTGCCGGCCGGAGGACACCCGAATCGACCGCCTAGTTCGGTCAGCACGGCAATTTTTTCTTCCATGCCGAACACCGGGGATGCCACCACGTGTCGGAGGGAGACAGAGTCCTGCATGGCCTGCCCCAAGCCATTGAGAGTACCCCGCGTCGCTTCGATAGTGGATGAATCGAGAAGCTCGAAGAGGGCTTTGGCGTAACGTCGCGCAACTGCTGTCTTAATCACGGTCCTTGTCCACTCACTTCCACAATGGGCACACGGATAATTGTCGTGCTGTCAGCACTAAAATAAGCGCGCCAAGCTACCATTGCCGGCGAGGGACTGTCAACTCTGCAGGAGGCCTATCGGGGAAATTCACCTGGCGGACACGGTCTGCAAAGGCGAAGGGAACTCGATCTGCACCGCACGAAACCGTTCGACAATCGCCTTGCTGAGCTCGCCCTGCAGCGATCCGTAGTGGACCACTTTGGTCCAAGGCTCGATTGCGATCGTGATAGCCGGCTGCCCCAGCCGGCTCACACCGATCGCCGCCTGTGGATCTTTGAGCACATGCGAGTGGGTCTCCACAATCTCCCGCACAATCGCCAGGGCCTGATTCAAATCGGTCTTGTAGGACACATCCACGGTGAAGTGCAGTTGTCGAATCGTCCCGAAGTTGTGCAAGATTTCCCCGACAATCTTACGGTTCGGAATCACCACGCGGGAATGATCGGTGTGCATCAGGGTCGTGGAAAAGATATCGATCATGACGACATCGCCATGGACACCCAGCAGTGAGATGTGCTCGCCGACTTTGTACGGCTTCGTAAAGATGATCGAGAGTCCTGCCATCACGTTGCTTAAAACGCCTTGCAACGCCAGACCGATCCCGACACCGGCCACGCCGATTCCCGCGACCAGCGGCGCAATCGGCACGCCGAGCGCCTCCAATGCAATGACAGCGGTAAATAAGAGGATGATGATTTTGACGATGCGGACGAGCAGCATCCGCACTGGCGGCTCCAGTGTCTGCCGCTCTAGCGCCTGCTGCATCAGGTTCCCGGCCCAGCGGGCGCCCAGCGAACCGGCGGCAAAAATACCGATGGCCACGAGGGCTTGCAGACCATACTTCACCGCGTATTCCGTGAGGCTATCCATTGCAAGCATGTGCCGTACCCCCCTAACGACTGAACAATCCCTTGAGCAGTTGTTTTCCCTCCTGCTCCAAATCTTTCGGCTTGGTCGTGCCTTTGAGTAATCCGCCGATCGCTTCTTCCGCTTTCTGCTTGATTTGCTCCTGCACTTTTCCCGTCAATCCCTTCATATCAAGCCCGTACGACGGCGCTTCCAGCGTCCCGCCGATCAGGAGCGGCAACGTCAGCCGGCCCTCCTTCACTGCCAGTCGCGCAACCGGAGACGATCCGGCCACTTGCTGGCTCAAGGCCTCCGACAGGCGCAAATTCACCGTCATGTTGAGGGCATGATCAAACGCGATCGTCCCACCGCCGGTCGCCTGAAAATCGTGACTGTCCATCAGCATGTTCTGCAACATTACGACGCCTTGCTTGATCGCAAGATCCGTCTCGATGGTCGAGAACGCCGTGGCTTTGGCATCCCCGACTGAAACGCCGACAACCTTCAAAATCGACACCGCCTCCTGAAGCAGATTCACTCCGTCGATCTTGCCGTCCTTCACGCCGACGTGGCCGGTACCTTCCAGCGCTCTGGTCAGATCCGGCATGGCGAAACCCTGGCCCTTAATCGCGAGATTCGTCCCCGCTGTCCCAGTCACAGAAACCGGAACCTCTGCCACCGCATCAAGCGCGAGCCCCAACTGCAAGCCATCGAGCGCCACCTTCCCGTTGAACAGAGGAGCCGCAGCCCCTGACGTAAGCCCCCCCTGCGCAACGACTTTCCCCTCAAAAACCTGAAAAGAGAGATCGGACAGACGCATATCCTGCCCCTTCATCTCCGCCGAGACTTTGAAGTCTTTCACCTCAACCGGCTTCTTGAGCGGCAACGTCATCGGCAAGTTGGCGGTATTGATGGCCGGCGCCGTCACCGTCAGAGCCATATGCTGCCCTGCGGTCTTTCCGGCAATCGCGAAATTCGTCTTCCCCAGTGCCAATTGGAGGTTGATGGTATCCAGGTCCGCCGTCTCTTTGAGCGGACCGAACGTGCCATCGAGCGAGACCGGGAGATTCATGGGCTGAACCGTCAGCCCCAGATGGAGACTCGGACTGCTGCCCAGATGAACGGACTGCAGGAGAAAGTCCATGTCTTGGAGTACATATTCGACCGGCTTCGCCTGAGAGAAGTCGCGGTACGTGATCTTTCCGCCGGCGAGGGACACGCGATCCACCGCCAGGAGTGCGAGAATCTTGAGCGGCCCGTCCGGGGACGGCACCGGCGCGCGCGATGGCGTCTCCGACGCAGCCACTCCCTTGCGCCCCAAGGTCGCCGCATTCAGCACCCCGTTCTTATTCTTGATGACGGTGATCACGGGTTCGTGCAGCGTAATCTCTTCGACCTCGACCTTGCCGCTCAACAAGGGCATCAGCTTGACTCCGACATCGACCGAGGACAGAGAGGCAAACGGACCGGTTCCGAAGGCCGGATCCTCGATGACCGTGAATCCCGCCACCCGCGCGCCCAGCCTGGGCCAGATGGTCAGACGAATATCCTGCAGCGTCACCTTGCGATTCAACGCCTCTTCGATGAGAGGGCGATACTGATCTTGATATTTGTTCAGATCGACGATGAACGGGAGGAGCAGCGCCACCCCGACCAGCACCGCGATCAACACACCGATACCGATCACAATTTTCATCCTGCACCTCCAATATTTTGACAGTATAG
>CAZXNN010000413.1:0-3296 GCA_964641915.1 uncultured Nitrospira sp.
AGCACCACTCGCCCTGAAGGTCCGCTATTCCACGCCCGAAGGAAAGCAATTCGACAGCCTCACTGGTGGGATCGGCGGGGGCGGGCTTTTCATCGAAAGCGGTACGCCGCTCGCACCCGGAACGGAAGTGTCTGTAGAATTTGCATTGCCAGATCGGCCCTGGGAGAAGGTCAAAGCCAAGGGCAAAGTGGCTTGGACGAGAAATCGCCCCGAGCGCCATCTCTTGTTTCCAGGAATGGGGGTGCAGTTTACGGATATTGATGAGAAGGCTCAGGCACAGCTGGTGGAATTGGTTGAAGCCTTGAACCGGAATCGCGTGCTCCCCGCAGCCCCCTAAGCGTTTGGTCAGCCCAGCGTCGTACTTGAGCGCTCTCATCATGGCTCGCGACGAATCGCAGCACTTCTTCAAACTCTCCATCTGAAAAGAATTGCAGTCGATAGGCAATCTCAGCACGCACGTTTGACGAAGAGTCCGCCCTCAATTGTTGGCGCAACAATTCGACAACCTTGGGGTCCCCTGACTCACCTAACACTGCGACTGCGGCTCGCCGGACATATGGATCAGGATCTTGCAGACGGTCCGCCAGCGCCCTCACTACTTCGGGAGATTCAACGCTCTCGAAGGCCTGAATCACGGCACCACGGACCTCTGGATCTGCATGAGCCAACTGCGACATTGCCAGCGGCCAGAGCTCTTTAGTGGAATCGAGAGAGGCCAAGTTCTGTGCTGCAGCGGAGCGCACTGATTGGACAGGGTCAATGAGCAAACCTGCTATATGCACTCTGGCAACCAGATCAAGAGGACCTAGGCCGCCTAGACTCCGTACAGACGCCTCACGAACAATGGGCGACTGGTCGCCTAACGCCACGACAAGCCCGGCTATGGCCTGCGGATTCCCGATCTTGCCCAAGGCTTCAGCAGCGGTTCGCCGAGCCATGGCGTCACGGTCATGCAAAAGCCTCAACAGAGTGTCTACGGTACGTTGTGGAGAAGAATTCGCTGGCAGTTGGTAGCATCCGAGTAGCGAGGCAAAAAAGAGGCTGAGCAAAACTAACACGCTAGAAGAGGGCATCGCAACAATACTGGCTTGGATAACGATCGTAGAGCTTCAAGCCTGTTTGGGAGGCTCTTCCTCCACCGCAGGCAGCTCCCTGGCCGCTTCTAAAGACTGCTGAAGCTCTTTCTGCGCGGAATCCATCTCAAATTGAATGGTCCTCACTTGAGGATCCACGGTATTCCGCACATCAGCAACCGTTTGCCGGAATGTTCGCAACGCGTCCCCCAACCCTTCGCCAAGGCCCTGCATATCGTTTGGAGATAACCCCGCTGGCGCTTGAGCCGCTTTCGCCTTCAACGCGGCTTGCTGCGCCTGTACACGCGCGACCGCATCCTTGTTTACAATGGCTGAAGGACGCTTCGCTGCAGGCTTCGCTTGAGCTCCCGGTGGAAGCGGCGGATATTGCGCGCGGGACATGGGAGCCGGGGCGGCGGCCCGCTCCTCCATCGACAGGGCCTGTTGCCCGCCACCCGGTTGAGTCGGCGGGGCGCCGGTCGGACGAGCTGCTTGGGGAGATTGCGGGCCCATGTTGTACATCATTGAAGCCGTCGTTCCTGGCGTCAGTTCAGGCCCAGGTACATAGGGCACATTCGTTGCCTTCGGCGCGCCTTGAACCGGTGCAACCGGCTGAAGATCCGACGCTCTGTCAACGTGGGCTGTCTCAACCGTCGCCGTCACTTCAGGTTGAGCCTGGGCTACCTCTTGCGGAGGCGGGATCTCATTGACTTCTTTTTTGAAACCTTTCAGGGCTTTACCGACACCCTCGCCGATTTGCGGCAAGCGGCCCGCTCCGAAAATAATCAACACAATCACCAGAATGATGATCAGCTCTGAAATCCCCATTGTCCCGAACATGGTCGTACCCTTCCTGCTCGCAGGTGGCCAAAACCGCTATCACTCAACCCGCCAACGAAGAAAGAATCTAGCCGCCACAACAAGACACTGTCAAGAAACTGGCTAGCTGATCGCTATGATTTCCGTCTGTAGCGGCTGTCCATAGGCTACCGCGGCTCGCTCAGAAACATACACATCAAGTTCGCTACGAATCCCGAACTCGCCCGGAAGATAGATACCCGGCTCGATGGAGAAACAAGTTCTGGGCAGCAGCTGTCGACTCTCTTGCGTTTCAAGATTATCGATATTGGCCCCGTTCCCATGCACTTCTTCACCGATCGAATGCCCCGTCCGATGCACAAACCACTCTCCATACCCGGCCTTGGTAATCACCTGACGACAAGCCTCGTCGACCTCCCAACCATAGGGCAATTGCCCAGCTACCACCCGCTGTTGCACAAACGACAGCGCCGCGTCACGCCCCCTTCGTACGCAGTCAAAGATCTCTCGATGGCGCGAGGGAACATCACGGGCCGTAAATCCGGTCCAGGTGATGTCTCCATAGACCGCCCCTGGTTCCGTGCGCTTCGCCCACAGGTCGATCAGCACCAGGCTGTCACGCAATACGGGTGAGGACGCAGCTGCTGTCGGGCCGTAATGGGGGTCGGCGCTATGCGCATTCACGGCGGCAATCGGCGGGCTGGAGGTGATCATGCCCGCATCATGAATCCGTCCAAGAATAAACTGCTGAAGATCATATTCGGTCAGCGCTCGCCCGGCCTGAAGCGACGAGCGGACATGGGCAAATGCTTCATCGACGATCCGCCGCAATGCCGTCACCGCATATTGATGCGACTCGAGTTGCGCATCCGTCCAGACCGCCTCAAATCGTTGAATCAGGTCCGCGGCGCTGACGACCTCCACACCACAACTCCGGATCAACTCAATCGTGCCAGCATCCACACGAGAGACATAGGGGACCGCATTGAGTGGGGAATATTGCATCGCGATCCGACGCGAACCTTTGAGTATCGAGGCCAGTAGCGACCGCTGCTGCTCCCATGACACATACCGCTGGTCCTGTCCGGGCAATTCCTCCAGCACATGTGGTTCAATGCGATGGAGCAATTTGACGGGAGCACCCTGTGCGGGAATCCAGTAGTACCACCGACGCGTGACATGACGGGACGGGTCGAGCAACAACACGCGATAGGCCAGCGGATCACTCCCGCGAAAATCATAAAACAGCCAGCCGTCGGCTGACCCGCTCTCTCGAATTGCTTCCTGAATCGCGTCAACTCGCTCATGGCACCGTGCAAGCATCATCGTGAGGGCATCATATTCGCCGAGGCGGGAGGCCGTCAAATCCAGACGCAGCATGAAGTACGCTGCGTGTTACAATAC
>CAZXNN010000414.1:0-3287 GCA_964641915.1 uncultured Nitrospira sp.
CTTCCAGCGATTGCGCCAGGCGAACAAGAAAGCCTTGATCGCTTATCTGATGGCCGGCGATCCCAGACTGGCGGATACCGAACGGCTTGTGGTGGAGATCGAGCAGGCCGGCGCTGACATCATTGAACTGGGCGTGCCATTCTCGGATCCGATCGCCGATGGTCCGGTCATCCAGTTGGCGGCTGAGAGGGGCCTGCGAAGCGGCACGTCGCTCAAGAAGATCCTGGCCATGATGAAGACGCTGCGGACGCGCACACAGGTTCCGATCGTGCTCATGGTCTATTACAATTCCATCCATGCCATGGGACTGGAAACGTTCTGCCATGAAGCAGGGGCGGCAGGGGTCGATGGACTGATCGTTCCCGATATGCCTCCTGACGAGGCCGGTCCGTTGAAAGGGCCTGCTGCCGCCGCAGGGTTACGGCTGATTTTCCTCCTGGCGCCCACCAGCACCGCTGATCGACGGACTTACGTGGCGAAGGAGTCCCAGGGGTTTCTCTACTATGTCTCGCTTACCGGTATTACTGGCGCCAAGATTCAAAATATGGCGGAAGTCGGCAAGAATGTCGCCAAGATCAAGAAAGTCACCAAGACGCCAGTGGCGGTCGGATTCGGCGTGTCGACGCCGGACGATGCGGCTCAGGTGTCGGCGATGGCGGATGGAGTCATTGTCGGAAGCGCGATCGTGAAGCAGATCGCGACGCACCAGCAATCCTCGGATATGCCGGCGAAAGTCGGCCGGTTCGTTGCCTCTCTGAAAGCGGCGATGAACCAGAGCGTCTAGATGCGGGGCAGAGTCTTGAATGGATCAGGTGGATAGGGCAGGAGCTACCGCTTGCCGGAACTTGTTGTCGGCGGCATGTACTTGATCATCTCATCGGTCAATTCGGCTGCCACGTCCTTCAAATTCGGCTTGAAGAACATATAGCTGCTGGCCTTCTCATGCCTGGCTTTCCAGACGGTCGTTCCGGTCGTGGCGTCGATCAGCAGCATGCTCAGGCCCACGCGGCCGACGTTGTCGCCTTCCTTCCTCGAATATTCCCAAGCATTGATCCGGATCACAAGAAATGACTCGACATTGAGTGACTTGCCCAGTTTGATCGCCGAGTCCTTGTCTGATTGGCCGGTCATTTCAAGCCGGGAGAAATAGAACACCAGCGAGTCGAACGCTTCCTTGGACCCCTGAAAGATATCGGTGACTTGCTCGGCCGGGACAACGCGCTCGATTCGCCCCGTCTTGCTGAGCGACCCCGCAAGGACTTCCTGAATATCCTCACGCGCACTGTCGTATTGGCTGGCCATCGGTGGCAATACCGCGACTGACTGGGGGCGAAATACCTTGGCGCCTGGGCCTTCCCACGTTTCCTGAAGGCCACCGCAACCGGCAATGGTCAGCGCAAATAGTCCTGCAAGGAAGGCATGTCGAAATGGCTTGGTCTGCAATATCATAATTCTCAGTATACCATTAGAACGTCAAAGAGACAGAGCCCGAAGCCAATATGCCGCGTTCACGGAAATCATAGCCTCCGCCGAAGTCCATACGGAGAGCAAATATCCGTAGTCCAAACCCTGCAGTGGGCGTAATCGTCGAGGCGGCGTCCTGAACATTCTTATAGGCACCGGCACGAAGAGAAAGAAACTCGTTCAAAATCGTTTGTTCTACACCGACGCTCAGTACTTGGCTCTTTATCCCCGGGACAAAGGTCTTGTTTGAGGTGACATCCATATCGGCCGTCAACGTGAGAGAGGAGTAGGGGTTCACGGCGACGCCGCCTCGCACTTGCGGCAGCATTTTGAGCTTGGTGCCATCCGGGGCATCGAATTCCGGCTGAGTTAGATCTTTGGCGACAATCCCGAGCCGTAACCAGGACGCGGGACGATAAATCGCCCCTACATCGATGGCGAAGGCGGTAGATAGCTTCGATTTGCCGAAGCTCTCGGATAACGTGAGCTCCTGACCATTAATGGTGGCCGAACCTGAATAGGCGGCTCCTTGGATGGCTTTTGCTGTGATCCCGATGGCGAACGTCTTATCAGCGAACGCATAGCCATAAGAGAACGCTGCTTGTCTGGCTTCGAGGCCACGTAGCGCCATTTGTCCATCGATAGTAATCGGCCCTCCACCGGTTGCTGTCACTTGTCGGGACAAAAAGGTTCCGGCTGTTGCCACGTCTGACACATTGAATCCAAACGCATGTTCTCCAAAGTGGCCCTTAAAGTAAAGCCCGGCGGCGCCACTGGCAGACAACGATGCTCCTGGTCGATTCAGTCGATTGGCCAAGTCCTGTGCGCGTCCGGCGTTGGCCGCATTGTTGAGGTCAAGATCTTCAATGTCCTGTAGGGCTTGAACCATTCCATGACGATCCGTCCCTTGGGCTGATGCCTGCATGCGAATATCCACGGTCTGCGTCATGGCCAGGCCGGCCGGATTCCAATAGGTGGCGAGGGCATCCGTCGTTACGGCGACTCCGGCACCGCCCATGCCGGCTGCACGGGGACCGACCACGGCAAATTCGACGGCCGGGACGTGATTCGGGATCAGCATGATGGTCGTCAAACTAAGAGCGCGAATAAATAAATGTTTCATAGGCTTACCTCGCATGAAGCTCGAAAGGACTCCGCAATATTTTGCAGTCTAGGGATCTCGACTACGTCCGTCAAGACTTAGACGATCATCCCGTCTTGCATGTAAACGATGCGGTCAGACTGGGCGGAGAGCTTGTCGTTATGGGTCACAATCACGAAGGTGGTTTTGCGGGTTCGGTTCAGATCACGAAGCAGGCCAAACAGGGCTTCGCCTGTATGGGTGTCAAGGTTTCCGGTCGGTTCGTCGGCCAGCACGAGATCGGGCTTCTGCAAGAGCGCCCGGGCAACCGCGACTCGCTGTTGTTCGCCCCCGGAAAGTTCTCCCGGTTTATGGTGAAGCCGCTTTCCCAGTCCGACTTCTTGAAGCAGGGTTGTAGCTTCCTGCTCAACTTCCTCGATCGGACGCCGCTGGATGAGGGCCGGCATACAGGCATTTTCCAACGCGGTGAATTCAGGCAACAGATGGTGAAATTGAAAGACAAAGCCGATGCGGCGGTTGCGGAATTCGGCCTGCTGCGCTTCGGACATCTGAAAGAGATCCTGATTGTCGAAGTAGACGGTTCCTTTTGTCGGCCGGTCTAGCATGCCCATGATATGGAGCATGGTACTCTTGCCGGCGCCTGATGCCCCGACAACCGCGACCATTTGCCCGCGAGGAATTTCGAGATCGATTCCCTTGAGCACGGTGAGCTCCTGTGAGC